>JACMLV010000634.1 GCA_014379395.1 Burkholderiaceae bacterium | reverse complement strand
TGGCTACGGGTTCGCGAACATGGCTTCGGGCATCTTCAACACCTTCCAACAAAACAATAAGTACTACATGGGAATGTACCGTTACATCAACGCGGAATGGTACATCCAGGACACCTGGAAGGTCAATCGCCGCCTGACGCTTGACTACGGAATGCGCTTCGTCTGGTCCCCTCCGCAATATGACGCGGACCTTCAAGGAGCCAACTTCCTTCCCAGCAAATTCGACCGGTCACAGGCGTCGCTGCTCTATCGTCCAGGCTTCAACGCCGCGGGCGCACGCGTTGCGGTCGATCCTCGGACAGGCGCGACGCTGCCGTCGGCCAACATTGGGCGAATCATCCCCGGTACAGGTTCCATCACCAATGGACTCTTTCTTCAGGGGCAGGGCATTGAAAAAGGCCTCATGAAGGATCAGGGAATTATGTTTGGACCTCGCTTCGGATTTGCCTATGATGTTCTCGGCTCACAGGCGTTTGTACTTCGTGGCGGCGGGCGGCGTATCGGCGGCCATCGCCGGCGTGGCGACGATGGCGCCGGCGGCGCTGACGGATAACAGGACGGCGGCCAGCAAGGCGCGCACACGGATAGGGTTAAACATGCTTCCTCCAAATAAATAAAAACAATCAGCTCGCAGGTTTCGCAAGCCGGAGCGCTTGGCTTCCGGCTTTATTCCAGCGTCCAGACGTATTGCACCTGCATCCACGATTGCTCCGGCTTGCCATCGGTCATGGCTGGCTTGAATTTGCACTTGCCTATGCCTTGCCGGGTGGCCTTGTCCAATTCCGGGAATCCGCTCGATTTCATGATTTTGGAGTCGACCACGTGGCCGTCGACCCCGATCAGAAATGAAGCAGTAACCGTGCCGGTTTCTTCGTTGCGCCGCGACGACCTGGGATATTCAGGCTTGTCGCAGGAGCCGAAGTCGGCGCTGGCGGGAATATGGACCGATTTGGCTGGCGTCGCCGCTGGCGGCGCGGCTGGCGCGGGCGGGGCGATTGGCGGCAAATCGGTGGTGGCCGGTTTCGTCGTGCTTGCATTCGCGATCACATTTTGCTGTGGCGGCGGTTGCGGTACGTTCACTTCGACTGGCGGAATGAAGGGCGGCGGAGGCGCTTTCATTTCTGGCGGCGGTGGTGGCGGTGGAAGATCGGTAGGCGGAGGCGGTTTGACTTCCTCGACCAGCTTGGTTTCCACAACGTCGGCCATTTTCGTGACCATACGCTTACCCAAGCCCGTTACTATCCCGTAAGCGACCAGGACATGCAACAGAACGACGACGATAATACCCGTAAAATTCTTGCCCGGGTTCCTCTCGTTCGAAAAATTCATTCCTGTTTCTCCAAAGCCCAACTTGCTTGCGGCGCGCAAACGAGGTCGATGCGGCCGACCGAACCTCAATCAGGCGCAAATTATACGATACCAATTATTGATTTTACCGCTTGCCAATCCTGCGCACGACTCCGGGCAAACGCGCGCGCGGAGTCGATTTCCGGCTGGACGGTCCATCTTTTGATGGCATGGACATGAAGAAAAGGAAGGGCCGCCGAGGCACGATAAATAACAAAACCCTGCTGAGTTAAGGCAGCAGGGTTTGCTTTGTCCGGAGGGCCGAGGCCGGTGTCGCCGACAGCGGACCGGTTGGCGCGCGTCAGCCGTTGCGGTTGCGCTTTTCCCGCTTGCATTCGATCGAGCCGATCACGACGCCGTCCGGATCGACGGTGTCGAGGCGGACGTCGAAGCCCCACAGCCGCGCCACATGCTTGAGCACCTCCTCGGCCTGCTGGTTGAGCGGACGCCGCTGGAACTGGCTGTGGCGCAAAGTGAGCGCCCGGTCGTCGCGGGTGTTGACCGACCACACCTGGATGTTGGGCTCGCGGTTGCCCAGGTTGTACTGTTCCGCCAGTTGCTGGCGCACGTAGCGGTAGCCGAGTTCGTCATGAATGGCCGAAATCGCCAGTTTTTCGTTCCTGTCGTCGTCGAGCACGGCGAAGAAGTGGAATTCGCGGATCAGGCGCGGCGACAAGAACTGCGCGATGAAGCTTTCATCCTTGAAGTTGCGCATCGCAAAATCGAGTGTCTTGTGCCAATCGCTGCCGGCGATGTCGGGGAACCAGGCCCGGTCCTCGTCGGTCGGCTGCTCGCAGATGCGGCGGATGTCGCTCATCATCGCAAAGCCGAGCGCGTAAGGGTTGATGCCGCTGTAATGGGGGCTGTTGACGGGCGGCTGGTAGACCACGTTGGTGTGGCTCTTCAAAAATTCCATCATGAAGCCGTCGCCGACCACGCCTTTGTCGTAGAGCTCGTTGAGTATGGTGTAGTGCCAGAAGGTCGCCCAGCCCTCGTTCATCACCTGGGTCTGGCGCTGCGGATAGAAATATTGGGAAATCTTGCGCACGATGCGCACCATTTCGCGCTGCCACGGTTCGAGCAGCGGGGCGTATTTCTCGATGAAGTACAACAGGTTTTCCTCGGGCTCGGGCGGAAAGCGCGTCACCAAGGGACTGGCTTGCTCCTCGTCGCGCCGCGGCAGGGTGCGCCATAGCTCGTTGATCTGCGACTGGACGTAGGCTTCGCGCTCCTTTTGCCTGGCGTATTCCTGCGCCAGCGACAGTTTGGCCGGGCGCTTGTAGCGGTCCACGCCATAGTTCTGGATCGCGTGGCAAGAGTCGAGCAGCAGCTCGACCGCGTCGACGCCGTGGCGCTGCTCGCATTCGCTGATGTAGTTCTTGGCGAACACCATGTAGTCGACGATGGCGTCGGCGTCGGTCCAGGCGCGGAACAGGTAGTTGCCCTTGAAGAAGGAGTTGTGGCCGTAGGCGGCGTGTGCGATCACCAGGGCCTGCATGGTCAGGCTGTTCTCCTCCATCAGGTAGGCGATGCAGGGATTGGAGTTGATGACGATCTCGTAGGCCAGCCCCATCTGGCCGCGCTTGTAGCTTTTTTCGGTCGACAGGAAATGCTTGCCGAACGACCAGTGGTTGTAGGAGACCGGCATGCCGACCGAGGTGTAGGCGTCCATCATCTGCTCGGCCGTGATGATTTCAAGCTGGGTCGGATAGGTGTCGAGGCCGAAATGCTCGGCGACTTGGCGGATCTCCTCGTGAATCTGCTCGATCAGGTCGAAGGTCCACTCGGACTGCTCGGGCAGAGCCGCCGGGTGCACGGCGCGTTTGCTCATCATGTTCATCTTCCACTCCTGGCTGCCGAGCGCCGGCGCCTTCCCGGTCGCGCTTATTTGGGCTGCTTTTTGAAAAGTTCGCGGAACACCGGGTAGATGTCGGCCGGCGTGACAATTTTTTGCATCGCAAAATGATGGTGGTGTTCGGGCACCTGCGCGTATTGCTGCCACAGGTTTTGCGGCGGGCCGTCGGTGATTTCAACGTAGGTGTAGTACTGCACCTTCGGCATGATGGTGTTGACGAGCAGCTCGCGGCACAGCAGCGAGTCGTTGTCCCAGTTGTCGCCGTCCGACGCCTGCGCGACATAACTGTTCCATTGGCTGGCGCCGTAGCGCTGGTCGAGGATGCTGTTGAGCAGGTTCAGCGCGGACGACACCACGGTGCCGCCCGACTCGCGCGAATTGAAGAACTCGTCCTCGTCGACCTCGGCGGCGGCCGTGTGGTGGCGGATGAACACCACCTCGATCTTGTCGTAGGCGCGCTTCAAGAACAGGTACAGCAGGATGAAGAAGCGCTTGGCGGTGTCCTTGCGCGTCTCGTCCATCGAGCCCGACACGTCCATGATGCAAAACATCACAGCTTGCGTCATCGGCTTCGGCACTTTCACGCGGTTGCTGTAGCGCAGGTCGAACGGATCGATGAAGGGGATGGCGAGCAGGCGCGTGTGCAGATGATGGATCAGGTGCTTGAGTTCGACGACCCTCGAATCTTCGAGCGGCGCGCCGAGCAGCAGCAATTCCTCGAGCTCGCGCTCGGCCTCGATCAGGCGCTTGCGGGTGCTGCCGCCGACGGCGATGCGGCGCCCGAGCGCGCCGCGCAGCGAGCGCAGCACATGGATGTTGGACGGCGTGCCCGACATGTTGTACCCGGCGCGCTGATTTTTAAATTCGGTCGTGGCGGTCAACTGCGTCTTGACCATGTGCGGCAACTCCAGATCCTCGAAGAAATAATTCATGAATTCTTCGCGCGAGAGCTCGAAGATGAAGTCGTCCTCGGTCAGTTGATCGCTGTTGCCGGCCTTGCCGCGGCCGGCCCCGGCGCCGCCGCGCGGGCGGTTGATCAGGTCGCCCTTCTGGTATTCCTGGTTGCCGGGGTTGATGGTTTCCCAAATGCCGCCGTGGGCGTGGCCGAACGAGGGTTCGCCCACGTCCTTGACGGGAATCGAGACTTTTTCGCCGTTTTCGACGTCGGTGATCGAACGACCCTTGATGGCGCGCCCGACCGCGTCCTTGATTTGGCTTTTGTAGCGCCGCAAGAAGCGCTCGCGGTTGATCGCGGACTTGTTCTTGCCTTGTAGACGACGGTCGATGAGGTAGGTCAAAACGTGCCTCCTGCTACTGTTGATGCGGGTGACCGGGCGGCCGGCGGCGTCGATGCCGCCAAGCCGGCCCGGTTCAGGACGACTTCCTCACCCGTAAATACCATTCGCATAACAGCCGCACCTGCTTGGCCGTATAGCCTTTTTCCACCATCCGCGCCACGAAGTCGGCGTGCTTGTTGGCATCGTCGGCGCTGGCCTTGGCGTTGAACGAAATGACCGGCAGCAATTCCTCCGTGTTCGAGAACATTTTCTTTTCGATCACCGTGCGGAATTTCTCGTAGCTGGTCCAGGCCGGATTCTTGCCCCCGTTCGAGGCCCGCGCTCGCAAACCGAAGTTGACGATCTCGTTGCGGAAGTCTTTCGGGTTCGAAATCCCGGCCGGCTTTTCGATCTTTTCCAGTTCATTGTTCAGCGATTCGCGGTCGAAGCTCTCGCCGGTGTCGGGATCACGATATTCCTGATCCTGGATCCAGAAGTCGGCAAAAGTCACGTAGCGGTCGAAAATATTCTGGCCATATTCCGAGTAGCTCTCCAGATACGCCGTTTGTATTTCCTTGCCGATGAATTCGACGTAACGCTGAGCGAGATGTTCCTTAATGTAGGAGAAATACTTTTGCTCCAGTTCGGGCGGGAACTGTTCGCGCTCGACCTGCTGCTCGAGCACGTAGAGCAGATGGACCGGGTTGGCCGCCACTTCGCTGTTGTCGAAGTTGAACACCTTGGACAGGATCTTGAACGCGAAGCGGGTCGACAGCCCGTTCATGCCCTCGTCGACGCCGGCGTAATCGACGTATTCGTGCATCGACTTGGCCTTCGGATCGGTGTCCTTCAGGTTCTCGCCGTCGTACACCAGCATCTTGCTGAAGATGCTGGAGTTCTCCGGATCCTTCAGGCGCGACAGGATGGCGAACTGGGCCATCATTTTCAGCGTGCCGGGGGCGCACGGCGCCTTCACCAGCGAGGAATTGGCGACCAGCTTGTCGTA
The DNA here is from genome assembly GCA_014379395.1 of Burkholderiaceae bacterium. Lineage (GTDB taxonomy): Bacteria > Pseudomonadota > Gammaproteobacteria > Burkholderiales > Burkholderiaceae_D > Janthinobacterium. The sequence goes on along the minus strand of JACMLV010000634.1, from coordinate 5,868 downwards.
GATCTTGATCTCGTCGGTCACGCGCAGGCAGTACGGCACCTTGACGATGTAGATGCGGTCGAGGAAAGCCTCGTTGTTGCGGTTGTTCTTGAAGGTCTTCCATTCCGATTCGTTCGAGTGGGCCAGGATGATGCCGTCGAACGGGATCGCGCCGAAGCCCTCGGTGCCCTTGTAATTGCCCTCCTGGGTGGCCGTCAGCAGCGGATGGAGCACCTTGATCGGCGCCTTGAACATTTCGACGAATTCCATCAGGCCCTGGTTGGCCAGGCACAGGCCGCCGGAATAGCTGTAGGCGTCCGGGTCGTCCTGGGCGTAGTCCTCGAGCTTGCGGATGTCGACCTTGCCCACCAGCGAGGAGATGTCCTGGTTGTTCTCGTCGCCCGGCTCGGTCTTCGAGATGGCGATCTGGCGCAGCACCGACGGGTAGCGCCGCACCACGCGGAACTGGTTGATGTCGCCGTTGAATTCATGCAGGCGCTTGACCGCCCACGGGCTCGGGATGTTGCGCAGATAACGCCGCGGAATGCCGTAATCCTCTTCCAAAATGACGCCGTCCTCCTCCTCGTTGAACAGGCCGAGCGGCGACTCGTTGACGGGCGAACCCTTCAGGCAATAAAAGGGCACGTGCTCCATCAGCGACTTGAGTTTTTCGGCGATCGAGGACTTGCCGCCGCCGACCGGACCGAGCAGGTAGAGGATTTGCTTGCGCTCCTCCAGCCCCTGCGCCGCGTGGCGGAAATAGGACACGACCTGCTCGATGACCTCCTCGGTGCCGTAGAAGTCGCGAAAGGCCGGGTAGATCTTGATGACCTTGTTGGCGAAGATGCGCGACAGGCGCGTGTCGTTGCGGGTGTCGACCAGGGTCGGCTCGCCGATCGCCGCCAGCATGCGCTCGGGCGCGCTGGCGTAGGTCAGGCGGTCTTTCTTGCACAGCGCCAAATACTCAGAAAGAGACATTTCTTCTTCCCGGGTACGCTCGTACCGTGCTGCGTAGTTGTCAAAAATGGTCATGTTAAATGTCCTTTGATGTAAACCTGCTAGTCACTGTCATCGGCAGTCGGGTATCGGGCTGCTGCCTGGCCTTTTTATCGGTACACACTCCCTGCGCTTTTTTTGATTTTGTATGGCGTCGTCCTGCTTGCCTGATCCGGCTTGCCCGGATCGAAAGAACCGACGTTTTATTGGCCGCGCGCACCAGATGTTGGGCGGCTTTGCATGGCGGTATGAACCGTCTTACGTCTATGAAATTTATTATTGCTCTATTAGTTCAGGAAGTCAAAAGATATGTCGTAACAGACTGAATGTTTGCTTGTAAGTGATTGATTTTAAAAATTAAAAACAAAAATTTTTGCGTGATTTGCATGGATTTTTGTGCCGTTATCCGACTTTGAAACGGGAATTTCCGCGCGTAAAACAGGCCCCTTGAGCAGCCCGGCGCGCCCGGCACGAGGCCGGGTGCGCGCACCGATCTTGCGCTAAGATGGGCTAGATTTTAATTTGTGCCATCAAACCAGGGAAAAGTATGATGAATGATCAATTGCGCGCCCTCGTGACGCAGATGCCGAAGGCGGAATTGCATATCCATATCGAAGGATCGCTCGAACCGGAGCTCATTTTCGCGCTGGCCCAGCGCAACGGCGTGGCGCTCGCGTACGCCTCGGTCGAGCAGCTCAGGCAGGCCTACGCGTTCACCGATTTGCAGTCGTTCCTCGATATTTATTACGCCGGCGCCAGCGTGTTGCGCGAGGAGCAGGATTTCTACGACATGACGGCGGCCTACCTGGCGCGCGCGCAAGCCGATCAGGTGCGCCACGCCGAGCTGTTTTTCGATCCGCAAACCCACACCGCGCGCGGCGTGCCGATCGCCAGCGTGATCAACGGCATCCACCGCGCCTGCCAGGACAGCCCGGTGAGCGCCGCGCTGATCCTGTGTTTCCTGCGCCATCTTTCGGAAGAGGACGCCTTCGCCACGCTTGAGCAGGCCTTGCCTTACCGCGACAAGCTGATCGGCGTCGGCCTCGATTCGTCCGAGCTCGGCCATCCGCCGGAAAAATTCGCGCGCGTGTTCGCGCGCTGCCGCGAACTGGGCCTGCACGTGGTCGCGCACGCCGGCGAGGAGGGGCCGCCGGCCTATATCGAGAGCGCGCTCGACGTGCTGCGAGTCGAGCGCGTCGACCACGGCGTGCGCTGCCTGGAGGACGCGGCGTTGACGCAGCGCCTGGCGCGCGAGCAGATCGCGCTGACGGTGTGCCCGTTGTCCAACGTCAAGCTGCGCGTGTTCGACACGATGGCGCAGCACAATCTGGTGCGATTGCTCGACGCCGGCCTGCTGGCGACCGTCAATTCGGACGATCCGGCCTATTTCGGCGGCTATATGAACGACAACTTCATCGCCGCCTTCGACGCCTTGCCGCTCGGCCTGTCGCACGCGCACCGGCTGGCGCGCAACGGCTTTCTGGCGGCCTTCCTGCCGGACGCGGCGCGGCAGCGCCATCTGGACGAAGTCGACGCCTTTTTCGCCGCGCGGGAATGCTGACGCTGGCGTTCAAGATGACCGGGCGCGACTGGCGCGCCGGCCAGTTGCGCTTCCTGCTGGCGGCCCTGATCGTGGCGGTGGCGGCGCTGTCGGCGGTCGGCTTCTTCGTCGACCGCCTGCGCGCCGGCCTCAATCGCGACGCGCACCAGTTGCTGGGCGCCGATCTGGTGGTCAACGCCGACCAGCCGCTCGATCCGGCCTGGCGCCAGGAAGCCGAGCGGCGCGGCTTGCGCAGCGCCGAAACCATCACCTTCGCCAGCATGGCGCAGGCCGGGCAGGGCGAGCAATCGCTGGCCCAGCTGGCCTCGATCAAGGCGGTGTCGAGCGCCTACCCGCTGCGCGGCAAACTGAAAATCACCGATTCGCCCGAGCAGGCTGGTCAAGGCATCGGTCAGGCCACCGAGCGCGTTCCGGCGCCGGGCACGGTCTGGGTCGACGCCAACCTGCTGCCCGCCTTGCAGGTCGGCGTCGGCGCCCGCATCCGGCTCGGCGAGCGCGAATTCGAGATCGCGCGCCTGATCGCGGCCGAGCCTGATCGCGGCGCGTCGTTCCTCAATTTCGCGCCGCGCGTGATGCTGCCGCTGGGCGAGCTGGCCTCGACCGGCCTGGTGCAAGACGGCTCGCGCCTGACCTACCGGCTGCTGGTGGCGGCCGCGCCCGGTCAGCCGGTGCACGCCGTCAACGGTTTTCAAGCTTGGCTGCAGCAACGCGTCGAGGCCGCCGGCGTCAAGGGCGTGCGCATCGAGTCGCTCGAATCGGGCCGTCCCGAGATGCAATCGACCTTGGCGCGCGCCGACCGCTTCCTGTCGCTGGTCGGCTTGCTGTCGGCGATGCTGGCGGCGGTCGCGGTGGCGATGGCGGCGCGGCGCTTCATGCTGCGCCATCTGGACGCCTGCGCCATGCTGCGTTGCCTGGGCCTGACGCAAAACCAGGTCAGCGCGCTGTACCTGATCGAATTCCTGCTGGTCGGCCTGGCCGGCAGCGCGCTGGGCGTGCTGGTCGGCTATGGCGGGCACGCGGTGCTGCTGGCCTTGCTCGGCAACCTGGTGCAGGGCGACTTGCCGGCGGTCTCGATCTGGCCCGCGGCGCAAGGACTGCTCACCGGCATGCTGCTGCTGGTCGGGTTCGCGCTGCCGCCGATTTTGCAGTTGCGCAATGTGCCGCACAACCGCGTGATCCGGCGCGAAGCCGGCGCGCCGCAACCGCTGGCGCTGGCCAGCTACGCGCTGGGCTTCGGCGCCTTCCTGATCCTGCTGCTGTGGCAGGCCGGCGACCTGCAACTGGCCTTGCTGACCGGACTGGGCTTCTTGGGCGGCTGCGCGCTGTTCGCGCTGCTTGGCTGGCTAGCCCTGAAATCGCTGAAAACCTTGCGCGGCGCGATCGACCGGCCGAGCTGGCGCTTCGCGCTGACCTCGCTGCAACGCCGTCCCGGCGCGACGCTGGTGCAGATCGTGGCGCTGGCGCTGGGCTTGATGGCCCTGCTGCTGCTGACCGTGGTGCGCGCCGACCTGCTGCAAGCGTGGCGCAGCGCCACGCCGGCCGACGCGCCGAACCGCTTCGTGATTAATATTTTGCCGGAACAAAAGGATGAAATCGCCGCCCGCCTGGCCCGTGCCGGCGTGCGCAACGCGCCGCTCTATCCGATGGTGCGCGGGCGGCTCACGGCGGTGAACGGGGCGCCGGTGACGGCCGCCACCTACACCGAAGACCGCGCCAAAAACCTGGCCGAGCGCGAATTTAACCTCTCGAGCATGGCCGACATGCAGCCGGAGAACCGGATCGTGGCCGGCCAGTGGTTCGCGCGCCGGTCCGATGCGCCGGCCGAGGCTTCGGTCGAGGAGGGCATCGCCAAGACGCTGCGGCTGAAGCTGGGCGACCGGCTGCGCTTCGACGTCGCCGGCCAGGCGGTCGAAGCGCGCATCACCAGCTTGCGCAAGCTCGAATGGGGTTCGATGCGGGTCAATTTCTTCGTCATCCTGAATCCGGCCGCGCTGGCCGACGCGGCGCCCACCTGGATCACCGCCTTCCACCTGGCGCCGCCCCAGGCCGGCCTGGGCAACGCGCTCACGCGCGATTTTCCGAACCTGACCGTGATCGACGTCGGCGGCGTGCTGCGCCAGGTCCAGGCGGTGCTCGACCAGGTCGTCACGGCGGTCGAGTTCCTGTTCGCCTTCACGCTGGCGGCCGGCGTTCTGGTGCTGTATGCGGCGCTGATGGGTTCGCAGGACGAGCGCACCCGCGAAGCGGGCCTGTTGCGCGCGCTGGGCGCGACCCGGCGCCAGCTGGCGCGCGCCCAGCTGATCGAATTTTCGTTGGTGGGGGCGGTGGCCGGCCTGCTGGCCGCGTCCGGCGCGGCCGCGATGGGCTGGGCGCTGGCGACCTATCAGTTCAAGTTCCCCTGGACCCTGGCGCCCCAGGTGTGGCTGGCCGGACTGGCCGCCGGCGCGCTGTGCGCGCTGGCCGGCGGCTGGCTCGGCTTGCGCCAAGTGCTGCGCCAGCCGCCGTTGCAAACCTTGCGCGAAGCCTAGGAGTCTGTCGGACTGAGGCTCGTCGGCTGCAAAAATACCTGGACGGTCCATATTTCGCCGTTTTCTCGGCCAATAGCTTGCTATTGGCACTGCGAAACCGTCAAAATCTGGCCTCGCCCAGCTATTTTTTCGCTTCGACTCCCTAAGTCCGACAGGCTGCTAGACCTGGCCGGCCGCGCGCCGGCCTTCTTCCTTCTTCCTTCTCCTTCTTACGCCGGCGCGCGGGCGAAGCCGAACAGGGCGTCGAGCACGGCGTCGGGCTGCTCGGCCATCAGCTCGTGGCCGCTGTCGACCATCACCGTTTTGCCGTGCGCGATGGTCGACGTCAGCAGCGCCGTCGCTTTCATCGGCGTCATCGCGTCGCGCTTGCCGAAGATAAACAGGGTCGGGCAACGCACCGATTGCGCCGCCGCCTCGCCGTTGGCGTAGGCGTTGCAGGCCGAAAAATCGGTATAGAACACCTGCGCCGGATTGATCTGCGAGATGCGCTGCTTGAGCCGCAGCGCGCCGTTCATGGCGTAGCTGCCCGGTCCGGGGAAGGACGGCTTTTGCGCGATCGACGAATGCGACCAGATGTTGACCATGTCGATGGCGAGCGGCTCGTCGGTGCGGGCCGCCTCGAGCAGCACTTCCGACACCTTCATCGGATAGGCCGCGCCCAGCAATGCCAGATGGCTGACCCGTTCGGGCGCGATGCGCGCGCATTCGAGCGCGATCAGCGAACCCATGCTGTGGCCGGCCAGCAGCGCGCGCCGCACGCCGGCCGCGTCGAGCAGGGCCAGCAGCCAGCGCGCCAGCGCCTCG
>JACMLV010000070.1 GCA_014379395.1 Burkholderiaceae bacterium | reverse complement strand
GGCGCGCGCGACGGCAAGACGGTGGCCGAGTTGATGTCGGAAGGCACGCGCATCCTGAGCCGCGCCGACGTCATGGAGGGCATCGCCGAGATGATCCCCGACATCCAGGTCGAGGCGACTTTCCCCGACGGCAGCAAGCTCGTCACCTTGCACAACCCGATTCCATGACGCATTTCGTGTGCCCACGCCGTGCGTGCGTCCGCGTGGGCACACGTACCTCGGCGGCCCCACCCAGAGCAAAGATCGCAACCGGGGCACTCGCCCCGCCATTTGAGGAGAACGGCATGATTCCAGGTGAATACCTGCTTGAAGAGGGCGAGCTCGGCTTGAATGCGGGGCGCCCGAGCGCCACGGTGGTGGTGGCCAACATCGGCGACCGGCCGATCCAGGTCGGCTCGCATTTCCACTTTTTCGAGGCCAATCCGGCGCTCTCGTTCGAGCGCTGGCGCGCCTACGGCATGCGCCTGAACATCGCCGCCGGCACCGCCGTGCGCTTCGAGCCGGGCCAGCAGCGCACGGTCGAGCTGGTCGCGCTGGCCGGCGAGCGCCAGGTGCACGGCTTCAACGGCGCCGTCAACGGGCCGTTGCAAGACACGCCGCCCGGCAAGGACTGACATGGCGACCATCGGCCGCCAGGCGTACGCCGAGATGTACGGCCCGACCACGGGCGACCGCATCCGTCTGGCCGACACCGAGTTGTTCATCGAGATCGAGCGCGACTACGCGACCTATGGCGAGGAGGTCAAGTTCGGCGGCGGCAAGGTGATTCGCGACGGCATGGGCCAGTCGCAGCGCTGCGCCGCCGAGGTGATGGACAGCGTCATCACGAACGCCGTCATCGTCGATCATTGGGGCATCGTCAAGGCCGACATCGGCCTCAAGGACGGCCGCATCGCCGCCATCGGCAAGGCCGGCAATCCGGACATCCAGCCGAACGTCACGATGGTGATCGGCGGCGCCACCGAGATCATCGCCGGCGAGGGCAAGATCGTCACCGCCGGCGGGGTCGACACGCACATCCATTTCATCTGCCCGCAGCAGATCGAGGAAGCCTTGATGAGCGGCGTGACGACGATGATCGGCGGCGGCACCGGGCCGGCCGCCGGCACCGCCGCCACCACCTGCACGCCGGGGCCGTGGCATCTGCACGCGATGCTGGGCGCGGCCGACGCTTTTCCGATGAACATAGGTTTCCTCGGCAAGGGCAACGTCAGCCAGCCGGGGCCGCTGGAGGAGCAGGTGCGCGCCGGCGCCATCGGCTTGAAACTGCACGAGGACTGGGGCAGCACCCCGGCCGCGATCGACAATTGCCTGTCGGTGGCGGACAGGATGGACGTGCAGGTCGCGCTGCACAGCGACACGCTCAACGAGGCCGGCTTTCTGGAGCACACGCTGGCCGCTTTCAAGGACCGCACCATCCACACCTTCCACACCGAGGGCGCCGGCGGCGGCCACGCGCCCGATATCATCGCGGCGGTCGGGCAGGGCAACGTGCTGCCGTCGTCCACCAATCCGACCCGGCCCTACACCGTCAACACGCTTGACGAGCATCTCGACATGCTGATGGTGTGCCACCACCTGGACGCCGGCATCGCCGAGGATGTCGCCTTCGCCGAGTCGCGCATCCGGCGCGAGACCATCGCCGCCGAGGACATCCTGCACGACATCGGCGCGATCTCGATGATGTCGTCCGATTCGCAGGCGATGGGCCGGGTCGGCGAGGTCATCATGCGCACCTGGCAGACCGCCCACAAGATGAAGTTGCAGCGCGGCCCGCTGGTCTGCGGGCTCGGCATCGACACCGGGCGCAACGACAATTTCCGCGTCAAGCGCTACATCGCCAAGTACACGATCAACCCGGCCATCACGCACGGCATCGCGCACGCGGTCGGCTCGCTCGAGGTCGGCAAGATCGCCGACATCGTGCTGTGGAAGCCGGCCTTCTTCGGCGTCAAGCCGTCGATCATATTATAAGGAGGGATGATCGCGGCGGCCCAGATGGGCGATCCGAACGCCTCGATCCCGACGCCGCAGCCGGTGCATTACCGGATGATGTTCGGCGCCTTCGGCGGTGGCCTGAAAAAATCGTTCACCTTTGTGTCTCAGGCCGCGTTCGAGGCCGATATCGGCCGCCAGCTCGGCTTGAACAAGCCGCTCATCGCGGTGAGCAACACGCGCCATCTGCGCAAGCGCGACATGATCCACAACGGCGCCACGCCGCACATGGAAGTCGATCCCGAAACCTATGAGGTGCGCGCCGACGGCAAGCTGCTGGTCTGTGAAGCGGCCAGCGTGTTGCCGATGGCGCAGCGCTATTTCCTGTTCTGAGAAAGAGTCGAGATGCTGACCTTGCATACCAAAATTGCCCGCGCCGAGTTCGATGCCGGCCGCGCCGTCGGCGCGCAACTGGTGCTGCCCTTTGAATTGCGCGAGAAGTGCCGGCTGCGCGCGGTGCTGAGCAACGGCGACGAGGTGGCCGTGTTCACGCCGCGCGGCACCGTGCTGCGCGACGGCGACTTGCTGACCGGCGCCGAGGGCGTGGTGGTGGAGGTGGTGGCGGCGCTGGAGCCGACCTATCTGGTCTGGTGCGCCGATCCGAACCTGCTGCTGCGTTGCGCCTTTCACCTCGGCAACCGGCACACGCAGGCCCAGGTCGGCGACGGCTTCCTGCGCATCCGCCGCGATCCGGTGCTGCACGCCATGCTGGCCGGCCTGGGCGCCAGCGTGCAGGAGGAGGACGCGGCATTCGAGCCGGAGTCGGGCGCGTACGGCGGCGGCCACGCGCACGCGGACGACGGCCATCCTCTGGCGCCGATTCCGCTGCGCCAGAAGATCCACCGGCCGCACGATCCGCGCTAATTGACGCACATGCCGCACATGCCGCACGCGATGCAGGCGACGGCCTTGCTCCATCTGCTGCAATTTGCCAGCCCGGCGTTGCCGGTGGGGGGGTACAGCTATTCGCAGGGGCTGGAGTCGGCGCTCGAAAACGGCATCGTGAAGGACGCGGCCAGCGCGCGCGGCTGGATCGTCGAACACTTGCATCTGGTGGTGGCGCGTTGGGAGGCGCCCGTGTGCTGGCGCCTGATGCGCGCTTTCGCGGCGCGCGACGAGGCGGCGCTGGTTCTGTGGAGCGAGCGTTTTTTGGCCTCGCGCGACAGCGCGGAGTTGCGCGCCGAGACTATCCAGATGGGTTATTCGCTGACCAAGTTGCTGATGGAACTCGAGTTGCCCGATCCGGCGCCGGTCGCGTGGCTGCGCGCCCAGCCGGAGGTGGCGCTGCCGGCCGCCTACGCCGGCGCGGTCGCCGCGCTCGGCATTCCACACGAGGCCGCGCTGCTGGGGATGTTGTTTTCGTGGGCCGAAAACCACGTGCTGGTATGCGTCAAATCGGTGCCGCTGGGGCAGGTGGCCGGGCAGCGCCTGTTGCTGTCGCTGAACCCGGAACTGGAGGCGGCGGCGCGCCACGCCCGCGAGTTGCCGGACGCGGCGATGTCGAACTGGTCGCCCGGTCTGTCATTGTTGTCGATGCAGCATGAAATCCAGTACAGCCGCTTGTACCGCTCTTGAACCCCAAGGAACCACGCTATGACGAACACCACTTCCAACCCGCTGCGCGTCGGCATCGGCGGCCCGGTCGGCTCGGGCAAGACGGCGCTGTGCGAAATGCTGTGCAAGGGCATGCGCGAGCAGTACGACATGGCCGTCATCACCAACGACATCTACACCCGCGAGGACATGGAAATCCTGCTGCGCGCCGAGGCCTTGCCGGCGGCGCGCCTGATGGGCGTGGAAACCGGTGGCTGCCCGCACACGGCGATCCGCGAGGACGCCTCGATCAACCTGGAGGCGATCGCGCGCATGCAGGCCGATTTTCCCGATCTCGACCTGATCCTGATCGAGTCCGGCGGCGACAACCTGGCCGCCACCTTCAGCCCGGAGTTGTCCGACCTGACGATCTACGTGATCGACGTCGCCGGCGGCGAGAAGATTCCGCGCAAGGGCGGGCCGGGCATCACCCGCTCGGACCTCTTGATCATCAACAAGACCGATCTGGCGCCCTACGTCGGCGCCAGCCTGGCCGTCATGGCCGAGGACGCGGCGCGGATGCGCGGCGCGCGTCCCTTCGTGTTCACCAACCTGCGCAGCGGCGATGGCGTCGCCCAGGTGATCGCCTTCATCCGCGAGCAGGGCCTGCTCGACCAGAAGCCGGCCTGAACGCGGTCCGAGGGCCGGGGCTCGAACGGGAGGGCGGCGTCGCATTCCTGCCACTAAAATTAACACTGGTGAAAATGCAACGGAAGCTGCTACGCTTATGCCGCTGCCATAGGGCAATCCGGCCCCGGCCTGTTCGATAAGGAAACGCATGATCACCACTTTGCTCAAGCCGGCGCGCGCCGCCATGCTCGCCGTCGCCATTTCCGCGCTGTGCGCGCCCTCCACCCTCGCGCAACGCCGCGCCCACCCCGGCGACCTCGCCCTCTTCACCGCCGGCGCCCACGAGTT
>JACMLV010000633.1 GCA_014379395.1 Burkholderiaceae bacterium | reverse complement strand
GGCCGGGCGCTGCGCCTGAATTACCCCATCGCAGAGATTAAATCGATGGAGAAGAGTCTGCCCGCGAAAAACGCCGAACTGCAAGAATGGCTGCGGCATCGACTGGCGACTCGCAGCGTGCGTTACTATGCCGAGAGCACTTATCAATTCGATGAGTAGACGACTCTTTTAGAGAACGGCTTTATAGAATAGGATGATCTCAGGGCGGCTCGATACGAAGTCACCAAAGGTATGAGTCGCCTGATTCAATGATCGGAAAGACGTTATATGCAAACAGTTGAGTCGGTGCTGGCACAGGGCCAGTTTCTCGTCGATGATGGGATCTATCGGGTGATTCATCTGCCTGCCCGCGCGCCTGCTGCCGCCGCCCGATGGACTCGACGCCAGCGGCGCCAAGCCGTTCAAGTTGCCGGTGGCCGAGTGCTTCGCCGCGCAGTGCGCCGCCTTGCCGGAACTACCCGCGCCCTTGATGCGCGACCCGGCCGAGTGGGACGAGCTGCATTACCGCGAGGAGGGCGGCGTTGGCTGGCTCACCTTCGATTTTTATAACGGCGCGATGTCGACCGGCCAGTGCCAGCGCCTGCGCGAGGCGGTCGCCTTCGCCAAGGCGCGCCCGACGCGGGTGCTGGTGCTGCTGGGCGGGGCGGACTTTTTCAGCAACGGCATCCACCTGAACCGGATCGAGGCCAGCGCCCAGCGGCCGGACGACAGCGCGGCCGACGAGTCGATGCGCAACATCGAGGCGATGGACGATCTAGCGCTGGAAATCCTGACGGCGGGCGATCAGCTGACGGTGTCCGCGCTGCGCGGCAACGTCGGCGCCGGCGGCGCTTTCCTCGCGCTGGCGGCGGACTTGGTGTGGGCGCACGAGGGGGTGGTGCTCAATCCGCACTACAAGAACATGGGCAATCTGTACGGCTCCGAATACTGGACGTATTTGCTGCCGCAGCGGGTCGGCGCGGCCGGCGCCGCCGCCATCATGCGCAACCGCCTGCCGCTGTCGGCCAACGGCGCGCTGGAGATCGGCCTGATTGACGCAGTCTGCGCAGAAGATGCGCGCGCCTTCGCCGCCATGTTGCCGGAGCGGGTGGCGGCGCTGGCGCTGGCCGGCGATTTCGACGAGCGGTTGGCGGCCAAGCGCGCGCGCCGCGAACGCGACGAGGCGGCCAAGCCGCTGGCAGCCTACCGCGCGGAAGAACTGGCGCGGATGCGGCGAAATTTCTACGGATTCGACCCGAGCTACCACGTGGCAAGGTATCATTTCGTCCAAAAAATTCCGCACGCCTGGACGCCGCGCCATCTGGCGCCGCACCGCGAACCGGGCGGCGCCCACGGCACCAGCGCCGGCGCCGATTCCACCAACCGAAAAGCCGACACCGCAGCATGAACATATCCGATCCGACCGGCTTGCAGAGCGTGCTGGTGGTCGACGACGAAACCGGCTCGCAAGAGGTGATCCGGCGCACGCTGGACGAGGATTTTCACATCCTGACGGCCGGCTCGGCCGACGCCGCGCGCCTCATCATGGAGGACGGCCGCTACGACATCGCCGTGGTGCTGTGCGACCAGCGCATGCCCGGCACCTCGGGCGTGCAGTTCCTGCGCGAGCTGCGCGAGCGCTGGCCGGACGTGGTGCGCATCATCATCTCCGGCTACACCGATTCCGAGGACATCATCGCCGGCATCAACGACGCCGGCATCTATCAGTACGTGCTGAAACCCTGGCTGCCCGACCATCTGCTGGAGGTGGTGCGCGGCGCGGTCGAGGCGCGCAAGCTGCAGGCGGAGATGCACCGGCTCGACCTGGAGCTGCGCACCAGCACGCCGGTGCTGCGCGGGCGCGCCGCCGACAAGCGCGCCCAGGTGCAGGCGACTTTTCACTTCGACCGCATCGTGCGCGCGCCGGGCAGCCCGATGGACGCCATCTGCGAGCTGGCCGCGCGCGTGGCGCGCTACGATCTGTCGGTGCTGGTGCTGGGCGAATCGGGCAGCGGCAAGGAATTGCTGGCGCGCGCGATCCACTATTCGAGCCCGCGCGCGGCGCGTGCCTTCGTGATGGAGAACTGCGCGGCGATGTCGGAATCCTTGCTCGAATCGGAGCTGTTCGGCCACAAGCGCGGCGCCTTCACCGGCGCCTACGAGGACCACGTCGGCCTGTTCCAGCGCGCCGACGGCGGCACGGTTTTCCTCGACGAGATCGGCGACACCTCGCCGGCCTTCCAGGTCAAGCTGCTGCGCGTGCTGCAAGAGGGCGAGGTGCGCCCGGTTGGCGCCACGCGCCCGGTGCCGATCAACGCGCGCGTGGTGGCCGCGACCCACCGCAACCTGGAAGAGGACGTGCGCGCCGGGCGCTTCCGCGAGGATTTGTATTACCGGCTGGTCGGCATGACGCTGACCATGCCGCCGTTGCGCGAGCGGCGCGGCGACATCCTGCCGATCGCGCAATCGCTTCTGGCGCAGGCGCTGGGCGATTTGGGACTGGCGCCGCGCAGCTTCACGCCGGAGGCGCTGCGCTGCCTGTCGAGCCACGAATGGCCGGGCAATATCCGCGAGCTGCGCAACGAGATCTACCGCGCGGTGGCGCTGATGGACGCGGACGCCGAGTCGATCGACGCGCAGGCGCTGTCGGGCAAGGTTCTGCGCGGGCAGATGAATGGCGCCGGGGCGGCGGGCGGCGCCGAGTCGGTCAGCCTGCCGCAGAGCGGCACCTTGCAGGAGCGGCTCGACGCGATGGAGGCGGCGATTGTGCGCGAGGCGATGCTGCGCTGCCGCTGGAACAAGACCCACGCGGCGAAGGAGCTGGGCCTGTCGCGGGTCGGCCTGCGCAACAAGCTGCAACGCTTCGGGCTGGAGGCGAAGTGATGCTGAATCGTTTTGTCCCGTGGTTGCAATCGGACGGCTGCTGCGGATGCGGACATGTAGGGTGGGCACCGCTCTTGTGCCCACGCGGATGCATGCGCCGCGTTGGCATAAAAAAATCCCTTTTCCTACGAAATGGGGTTTTTATGCAAGCCTTTGATTATATTGAAATTATTTCGCATCCCCAAGCGTTGCAGCGTTTTGCATCTGGCGCGGATATCCGCGTGGGCACAAGAGCGGTGCCCACCCTACGAACTGCCGCCCCAGCTTATTCAGAAGTTATGAAATGACACCAAACCGTTTTAACGTCCTGTGGTTGCAGTCGGGCGGCTGCGGCGGTTGCAGCATGTCGCTGCTGTGCGCCGACAGCAGCGACTTCTTCGGCGCGCTCGACGGCGCCGGCATCGATCTGCTGTGGCATCCGTCGCTCTCGATCGAGAGCGGTGCCGACGCGCTGCAAATCCTGCAGGACTGCGCCTCCGGCGCGCTGCCGCTGCACGCGCTGTGCGTCGAGGGCGCGATGCTGCGCGGGCCGCACGGCTCCGGGCGCTTCCATCTGCTGGCCGGCAGCCGCAAGCCGATGATCCACTGGGTGCGCGAGCTGGCCGCCGTGGCCGAGTACACGGTGGCGGTCGGCAGTTGCGCGGCGTTTGGCGGCATCACCGCCGGCGGCGTCAATCCGACCGACGCCTGCGGCCTGCAATACGACGGCGACGAGATCGGCGGCCTGCTGGGCGCAGACTACCGCTCGCGCGCCGGCCTGCCGGTGGTGAACGTGGCCGGCTGCCCGACGCATCCGGGCTGGGTGCTCGACACCTTGATGGGGCTGGCCGGCGGCCTGTTGGACGAGGACGCGCTCGACGCGCTGGGCCGGCCGCGCTTCTATGCCGACCATCTGGTGCACCACGGCTGCGCGCGCAACGAGTTCTACGAGTTCAAGGCCAGCGCCGAGAAGCCTTCCGACCTCGGTTGCATGATGGAGAACATGGGCTGCAAGGGCACCCAGGCGCACGCCGACTGCAACACCCGGCTGTGGAACGGCGCCGGCTCCTGCACCCGCGGCGGCTACGCCTGCATCAGTTGCACCGAGCCGCAGTTCGAGGAGCCCGGCCATCCGTTCGCGCTGACGCCGAAGATCGCCGGCATCCCGATCGGCCTGCCGGTCGATATGCCGAAGGCGTGGTTCGTCGCGCTGGCTTCGCTGTCTAAATCGGCCACGCCCAAGCGCGTGCGCCAGAACGCCGCCGCCGACCATCTGGTCGTGGTGCCGGCGATCCGCAAGACGCGACTCAAGTGAGAAATAAGTGAGGAGCGACCAATGGCGCGATTGATAGTCGGCCCCTTCAACCGGGTCGAGGGCGACCTGGAAGTGCAGCTCGACGTGGTCGACGGCCGCGTCGCCAGCGCGCGCGTGAACGCGCCGATGTACCGCGGCTTCGAGCAGATTTTGGTCGGCAAGGCGGCGCTC
>JACMLV010000632.1 GCA_014379395.1 Burkholderiaceae bacterium | reverse complement strand
TGCGCCAGGTTGCGCACCTCGGTGGCGACCACCGCGAAGCCGCGGCCCTGCTCGCCGGCCCGGGCCGCCTCGACCGCCGCGTTCAAGGCCAGGATGTTGGTCTGGAACGCGATGCCGTCGATGACGCCGATGATGTCGACGATCTTGTTCGACGATTCGCTGATCGCGCCCATCGTCGCGACCACCTGCGACACCAGCGCGCCGCCCTTGCGCGCCACCGTCGAGGCCGAGCACACCAGCGCGTTGGCCTGCCGCGCGTGCTCGCCGTTTTGCTTGACGGTGACGGTCAATTGCTCCATCGACGAGGCGGTCTGCTGCAGCGCGCCGGCCTGCTGCTCGGTGCGCGCCGACAAGTCGAGGTTGCCGCTCGCGATCTGGCTCGACGCCGACGCCACCGTGTAGGTGCCGGCGCGCACCTGGCCGACCAGGCTGGCCAGGCTGTCGCGCATGTTGCGCGTCGAGCAGAGCAGGCTCGACTGGTCGCCCGGCGCGGTCACGATTTGCACCGCCAGGTCGCCGCCGGCGATGGCGCGCACCACGCGCGAGACGTAATCGGGCTCGCCGCCGAGCTGGCGCTGCAGGCCGCGCGAGAAGAACAGGCAGATCGCCAGCAGCAAGGCGGCCAGCAGCAGCGCGCCGAGCGCGTATTGCAGCAGCCGGCTTTGCATGGTGGCGTCGACGGTGTCGACGTAGACGCCGGAGCCGACCACCCAGCCCCAGGGGGCGAAGCCCTTGACGTAGGAGATCTTCTGCACCGGCCGCTCGCTGCCCGGCTTGGGCCACATGTAGGACACGAAGCCGGCACCGTCGGCCTTGACCACGCTCACGAACGCCGCGAACAGGCGCTTGCCGTCCGGATCGGCCATGCCGGACAAGTCCTTGCCGTCGAGCTCGGGCTTGATCGGATGCATCACCATGCGCGTGTCCATGTCGTTGACCCAGAAATATTCCTGCCCGCCGTAGCGCATCGCCTTGATCATGCCGAGCGCCGCCGCGCGCGCCTCGCCATCTTTCATCTTGCCGCCCGCCGCCAGCGCCTGGTAATGCTGCAGCACGCCGTGCGCGGTCTCGACCGCCTGGCGCACGCCGGCCTCGCGCTCCTTGAGGATCATGGTCCGTTCCGACACCAGGAAAAACAGCGACAGCAAGGCGATGCCGAGCATCGCCGAGGCGATCACGAGCCCGAACTTCTTGGCGATCGCGATCGATTGCAGCCATCGCAGCGCGCGCCCGGCCGGGCGCCAGGACGCCGCGCCCAGGCCCCTGCCGGCCTTGGCCAGCTGGGCCGCCTTGAGCACCTCGCCGTTTTGTAAAGCGAGCCCGAGCGGATTGCCGCTCTGGAAGTTCTGGTACAGATTGCTGGCCTGGTCGACCTGGGCCCGGTTCGGCTTGGTGCGGATCGACATGTAGCCGACCATGCTGCCGTTGTCGATGACCGGCGTGACGCGCGCGTCGACCCAGTAGAAGTCGCCGTTCTTGCAGCGGTTCTTGACGATGCCCGACCAGGGAATGCCGCCCTTGATGGTGGCCCACATGTCGGCGAAGGCCTCGGCCGGCATGTCCGGGTGGCGCAGGATGTTTTGCGGCGCGCCGAGCAGCTCCTGTTCCGAATAGCCGCTGACCTGGATGAAATAGGGATTGGCCGAGGTGATGTCGCCGCGCAAATCGGTGGTCGAAACGATCGACATGCCATCGATGAGCAGGTGTTCGTTTTGCGTGACGGGGGTGTTGGTGCGCATAGCATCGTTCCTCAAGTTGTACGTCGGTCGCCGCCGGCGCGCGGCTGCCTGGCGCGGCTTCTTTTGATCACGGATGTGGGGTGATCGATTTTTCTCGTCAGATCGCGATGCCTGGGGAGAGTGACGTAATACTTGCGATGAATCTAGTGTAGTGTTGCGCTCTTCTTGCGACATAAAAATGCGTCTTTTCCGCCGATACCGCGTCAAAAATCCTCGCAATACCTCGGTATTGCTGCGGTTTTTTCCTTGTCTCGGCGAAAAATCCGCTATTTTTATAAGTC
>JACMLV010000631.1 GCA_014379395.1 Burkholderiaceae bacterium | reverse complement strand
GGCGCCTTGCGCGACGCGCCTGCCGACCCGAATACCTTGCTGCTGACAGGCGTCATCCTCGCTGCCGCCTGCATGGCGCTGGTGACGCTGATGCTGTCCATCGCTCCGGAATCGCGCCTGCGCGGCATGATTTTCTGGATGATCGGCGACCTGTCCGGCGCGCAGTGGCGGGTGCTCCCGTGGCTGGTGCTGGCGCTGGCCCTGCTGTTCGCGCTGCGCCAGGCGCGCGCGCTCAACGTCATGGCGCTGCACGCCGAGGCGGCCACCACGCTCGGCATCCGCGTCGGCGCGCTGCGCAAGGGCCTGTTCTTCACCTCCGCCCTGCTGACCGCCAGCGCCGTCACCAGCGCCGGCAGCATCGGCTTCGTCGGCCTGATCGTGCCGCACGCGATGCGCTTCGTGCTCGGCCCCGACCACCGCCTGCTGATCCCGGCCGCCGCGCTGGCCGGCGGCGCCTTCCTGGTGCTGGCCGACACGCTGGCGCGCACCATCGTCGCGCCGCAACAACTGCCGGTCGGCGTGCTGACCGCGATGATCGGCGCCCCGGTCTTCCTCTACCAACTGCATCGGCTGCGCAGCAAATGATCGCCACCCAACAACTCACCCTGCGCATCGGCGCACGCGCCCTGATCACCGACTTGAACTGGCGCGTCCAGCCCGGCGAATGCTGGAGCATCATCGGCAGGAACGGCGCCGGCAAAAGCACCCTGCTGCGCACCTTGGCCGGGCTGCGCGAGGCCGACGCCGGCAAGGTCCTGATCAAAGCGCGCGAACTGGCCGACTGGCCGCTCGACGAACTGGCGCGCCAGCGCGCCTTCCTGGCGCAGTCGCGCAGCGACGCCTTCGCCTACCGCGCCATCGAAACCGTGCTGGCCGCGCGCCATCCGTACCACGCCAACCGCTACTGGGAAGGCAGCGACGACTACCGCATCGCCCACGCGGCGCTGGCCTCGATGGAGGTGGCCGAACTGGCCGAGCGCGACGTGCGGACCCTGTCCGGCGGCGAGCGCCAGCGGGTGGCGATCGCCGCCATGCTGGCGCAGGACACGCCGCTGCTGCTGCTCGACGAGCCGGCCAACGCGCTCGACTTGGCGCACCAGGTCAGCGTGATGCGCCTGCTGGCGCGCCTGTGCCGCCAACACGACAAAACCGCCGTCATGGTCGGCCACGATTTGAATCTGGCGCACAGCGTCTCGACCCACGCGCTGCTGCTGATGGGCGACGGGCGCTGGCTGGCCGGCCCGGTCGACGAGGTGATGCAGGCCGACATCCTGAGCGACTACCTCGACCATCCGATCGAGATCGTCATGCACGGCAAACGCCGCATTTTCATTCCCAAAGAGGACATCCAGAATGAACCAGAATATTGACAGCGCCGCCGCCGTCGGCGAGCGCCACCGCCTGCGCATGGAGCGCAAGAAGGCGATCATCGACGCCAAGATCGCCAGCGCCCAAAAAGAGATCGGCATCATCGTCGTCAACACCGGCAACGGCAAGGGCAAAAGCTCGAGCGGCTTCGGCATGGCGATCCGCGCGCTCGGCCACGGCATGAAGGTCGGCGTGGTGCAGTTCATCAAAGGCGCCATGTCGACCGGCGAGGAGACATTCCTGCGCCGCTTCCCCGACGAGGTCAGCTTCCACGTCATGGGCGAGGGCTATACCTGGGAAACCCAGAACCGCGAGCGCGACGCCGAGAAGGCGCAGCTGGCCTGGCAGCAGGCGCTGGTGTTCCTGCGCGATCCGAACGTCGGCCTGGTGCTGCTCGACGAACTCAATATCGCCCTCAAATACGGCTACCTCGACGTCCATACGGTCATCGCCGACCTGCTCGAGCGGCCGGAAATGCAGCACGTCGTCATCACCGGCCGCGCCGCGCCGGCCGAGCTGGTGGCCATCGCCGACACCGTCACCGAGATGAACGTCGTCAAGCACGCCTTCAAAGCCGGCATCGCCGCGCAAGCCGGGACCGAGTGGTGACGGCGGCCGACACGAACCCGGCCGGCGCGCGCATCCTGCTGGTCGGCGCGCTGTCCTCGGGACAGGGCAAGACCACCGTGACGGCGGCGCTGGCGCGCAAGCTGGTCAAGCTCGGCCAGAAGGTGCGTATCTTCAAATGCGGCCCCGACTTCATCGACCCGATGCTGCTCGAACGCGCCAGCGGCGCGCCGGTCCACACGCTCGACCTGTGGATGGTCGGCCTTGACGACTGCCGCCGCCAACTGGCGCAGGCCGCGCGCGAAGCCGACGTGATCCTGATCGAGGGTGTGATGGGCCTGTACGACGGCAACCCCTCCTCGGCCGACCTGTCGCGCGAATTCGGCGTGCCGGTGATGGCCGTGATCGACGCCGG
>JACMLV010000630.1 GCA_014379395.1 Burkholderiaceae bacterium | reverse complement strand
GCGCTGCGCGTCACGACGAGCAGCACGTCCGGGCCCGGCATCAGGTTCAGCAGCAGGCCGGAAACGATGAACAGCGTGAGGTCGTGGATGCCAGACATGGGAACAAGCTCCGTTGAGGGCGGCGAAGTCGCGGCCGGCCTTGGCGTGGCCGGCTGCGGCGCCTTGTTACTTCTTAGTTGCCGGCGCCGAGGCGTTGCGTGACTTCGACGAACTGGCGCAGCTTGGCGCGCGCGGCGCCGGACTCGATCGCGGCGCGCGCCAGATCCAGGCCCTCGCCGATGCTGGCGGCTACTCCGGCCGCGTACAGCGCGGTGCCGGCGTTGAGCGCGACGATGTTGTAGGCCGCGCCGGGCAGGCCGTTGAGCGCCTCCATCACCTTCGACATCGATTCGGCCGGGCCGGCCACCTTCAGGTTGCGGCTGCCGACCATCTGCAGGCCGAAGTCCTCCGGGTGGATCTCGTATTCGCGGATTTCGCCGTTGACCAGTTCGCCGACCAGGGTGCCGGCGCCGAGCGAGACCTCGTCCATGTTGTCGCGGCCCCAGACCACCACCGCGTGCTCGGCGCCGAGGCGTTGCAGCACGCGCACCTGGATGCCGACCAGGTCGGGATGGAACACGCCCATCAGGATGTTGGGCGCGCCGGCCGGGTTGGTCAGCGGGCCGAGGATGTTGAAGATGGTGCGGATGCCGAGCTCGCGCCGCACCGGGGCGGCGTGCTTCATCGCCGCGTGGTGGTTCGGCGCGAACATGAAGCCGATCCCGGTCTCATTGACGCACTGGGCGATCTGCTCCGGTTTCAGGTTGATGTTGGCGCCGAGCGATTCGAGCACGTCGGCGCTGCCCGACGAGGACGACACGCTGCGCCCGCCGTGCTTAGCCACCCGCGCGCCGGCGGCGGCGGCGACGAACATCGCCGTGGTCGAGATGTTGAAGGTGTGCGCCCCGTCGCCGCCGGTGCCGACGATGTCGAGCAGGCCGCTGGTGTCGGCCAGCGGCACCTTGGTCGAAAATTCGCGCATCACCTGCGCCGCCGCCGTGATCTCGCCGATGGTTTCCTTCTTCACGCGCAGGGCGATGGTCAAGGCGGCGATCATGCCGGGCGACATCTCGCCGGACATGATCTGGCGGAACAGGTGCAGCATCTCGTCGTGGAACAGCTCGCGGTGTTCGACGCAGCGCAGCAGGGCTTCTTGTGGGGTGATCGGCATGAATGCTCCTATTGGGTGGCGCGAACCGGGCGCGCAAATGAAAAGCGCACGCCGTGGCGTGCGCAAGTTACCGTCAACGCTCGAGGAAGTTCTTCAGCAGTTGATGGCCGTGCTCGGACAGGATCGACTCGGGGTGGAACTGCACGCCCTCGATGTCGAACTGCTTGTGGCGCACGCCCATGATCTCGCCGTCGTCGGTCCAGGCGGTGATTTCCAGGCAGTCCGGCAGCGTGGCGCGCTCGATCGCCAGCGAGTGGTAGCGGATCACGGTGAACGGGTTCGGCAGGTCCTTGAACACGCCGACGCCGGTGTGGTGGATCAAGGACGTCTTGCCGTGCATGACCTGCTGGGCGCGGATGATCTTGCCGCCGAACGCCTCGCCGATGGCCTGGTGGCCCAGGCACACGCCGAGGATCGGCAGCTTGCCGGCGAAGTGGCGCAGGATCGGTACCGAGATGCCGGCCTGGGCCGGCGCCTTCGGGCCGGGCGAGATGCAGATCCGTTCGGGCGCCAGCGCCTCGATCTCGGCCAGCGTGATCTCGTCGTTGCGGATGGTGCGCACGTCCTCGCCCAGCTCGCCGAAATACTGGACGAGGTTGTAGGTGAAGGAGTCGTAGTTGTCGATCATTAGCAGCATGTCAGAGCTCCCCATCCAGGCCGTCTTGCACTTGTTCGGCGGCGCGCAGCACGGCGCGCGCCTTGTTTTCGGTTTCCAGCCATTCCATCTCGGGGATCGAGTCGGCCACGATGCCGGCCGCGGCCTGCACGTACAGCATGCCGTCCTTGATCACGCCGGTGCGGATCGCGATCGCCACGTCCATCTCGCCGCCGAACGACAGGTAGCCGCAGGCGCCGCCGTAGATGCCGCGCTTGGTCGGCTCGAGCTCGTCGATGATCTCCATCGCGCGCACCTTCGGCGCGCCGGTCAGGGTGCCGGCCGGGAAGGTCGCGCGCAGCACGTCCAGGTTCGACAGGCCGGCCTTGAGCGTGCCCTCGACGTTGGAGACGATGTGTTGCACGTGCGAGTATTTTTCGATCACCAGGCGGTCGGTCACCTTGACGCTGCCGATCTCGGAGATGCGGCCCAGGTCGTTGCGCGCCAGGTCGATCAGCATCACGTGCTCGGCGATCTCCTTCGGATCGGCCAGCAGTTCTTTTGAGAGCTCGGCGTCGCGCTCGGGCGTGGCGCCGCGCGGACGGGTGCCGGCGATCGGGCGCAGCGTGACCTTCTTGGCGCCGTCGGCGCCGTTCTCGTTGCGCACCAAAATCTCGGGCGAGGCGCCGATGATCTGCATGTCGCCGAAGTTGTAGAAGTACATGTACGGCGACGGGTTCAGCGAGCGCAGCGCGCGGTACAGCGTCAACGGCGAATCGACGTAGGGCTTCCTGATGCGCTGGCCGATCTGCACCTGCATCAGGTCGCCCGCCATCACGTATTCGTGGGCGCGTTCGACGGCGGCCAGATAGTCCTGCTTGTCGAAGTCGCGGATGATTTCGGTGCGCACCGAGCTCGACGTGACGGGCGCGTCGACGCCGCGGCGCAGCATCGCGCGCAAGTCCTTGAGCCGCGCGCGCGCCTTGGAAAACGCCTCCGGCACGGCGGTGTCGGCGTAGACGATCAGGTACAGCTTGCCCGACAGGTTGTCGATCACGGCCAGCTCTTCGGTCACCATCAGCTGGATGTCGGGCAGGCCGAGGTCGTCCTTCGGCGCGGACGTCGCCAGCTTCTTCTCGATGTGGCGCACGGTGTCGTAGCCGAAGTAGCCGGCCAGGCCGCCGCAAAAACGCGGCATGCCGGGGCTGACCGCGACCTTGAAGCGGGCTTGATACTGTTCGATGAAGTCGAGCGGATTGCCGTCGTGGGTTTCGATCACGGCGCCGTTCTTGACGATCTCGGTGCGCTCGCCGAAGCTGCGCAGCAAGGTCGTGGCCGGCAGGCCGATGAAGGAGTAGCGCCCGAAGCGCTCGCCGCCGACGACCGATTCGAGCAGGAAGGTGTTCTTGCCGCCGCTCTGGGTCTGCGCCAGTTTCAGGTACAGCGTGAGCGGGGTTTCGAGGTCGGCGAACGCTTCCGATATGAGCGGGATGCGGTTGTAGCCTTGCGTGGACAACGATTTGAATTCGAGTTCGGTCATGTTTCTCTCCATGCCGCCAAGGTCGGCGGTGGGTTTGCAAAAAACCTGCCGGAGCGGCGCGTGGGCGCGCATTCCGGCAGCAATCGATACGGGTTACTTAGCCCAGGATTGCCAGCGTCGCCAAAGCCAGGCCTCAATCGAGCCTGGTTGTGTGACAGCGTGTTTTTTGTCGAGAAACATGTGTTTGCAGGTCAGAGTGCGGTCTGGTTGTGCAGGCCTATGAAGTTGGCCGCTTCGAGCAGCGTGGCAACTATACCATCCGAGTCGGTGTCATGTATAGAGTGCCCATGATTGTATCCGTAGGGGACGGTGAGCACCGGACAGCCGGCCGCGCGGGCGGCCTGGGCGTCGTTCGACGAGTCGCCGATCGCCACCACCTGGCGCGGCGCGAGCTGGAAGTCGCGGCACACTTGCTGCAGCGGCAGCGGGTCCGGTTTCTTCCTCGGCAGCGAGTCGCCGCCGTAGACGATGTCGAAAAAGCGCGCCAGCTTCTTTTGCTGCAGCAGCGGCAGGGCGAAGGCGATCGGCTTGTTGGTCACGCAGGCCAGGCGCAGGCCGGCCGCCTTCAACGCTTCCAGTCCGGCCACCACGTCCGGGTAGAGCGTGCTGAAGTCGCCGTTGATGCTCAGGTAGTGGCGCTGGTAGGCCGCCATCGCTTGCTCGAAATGGGCCTCGACCCGGGCCGCGTCGAAGTCGAGCGCGAGCACGCTGCGGATCAGGTTTTCCGAACCCTTGCCGACCAGCAGCTTGATGCGCTCCTCGGTGATCGGCGCCAGATCGAACTCGGCGCGCATGCGGTTGATGGCGATGTGGAAGTCGGGCACGGTGTCGAGCATCGTGCCGTCGAGGTCGATGATGGCGGCGCGCACGCCGGCCAGCACGTTGACAGCGTTGGCCGATGTCATCGGACGCCCGCCAGCTGCGCGCGCATCGCGTCGATGACGGCCTTGTAGTCGGGCTGGCCGAAGATCGCCGAGCCGGCGACAAAAGTGTCGGCGCCGGCCGCGGCGGCGGCGGCGATGTTGTCGATCTTGATACCGCCGTCGACCTCGAGCATGATGTCGCGGCCCGACTCGTCGATGCGGCGCCGCACGGCGGCGATTTTTTTGAGCGCCTCGGGAATGAAGGACTGGCCGCCGAAGCCGGGATTGACCGACATGATCAGGATGATGTCGATCTTGTCCATCACATGGTCGAGGAAGTGCAGCGGCGTGCCGGGGTTGAACACCAGGCCGGCCTTGCAGCCGTTATCGCGGATCAGTTGCAGCGAGCGGTCGATGTGTTCCGAGCCTTCCGGGTGGAAGGTGATGATGTCCGCGCCCGCCTTGGCGAAATCCGGGATAATGCGGTCAACGGGCTTAACCATGAGGTGCACATCGATCGGCGCTTTGACGTGCGGGCGGATGGCCTGGCACACCAGCGGGCCGATGGTGAGGTTGGGAACGTAATGATTATCCATCACGTCAAAATGAATGATGTCGGCGCCAGCCGTGAGGACGTTGCGCACTTCTTCGCCGAGGCGGGCGAAGTCGGCGGATAAAATGCTGGGGGCGATGCGAAATGTAGGCATGGTCTGGGTGCGTAGTGGAGAGCTGCGTTGTATAGAGGCGTCGCTGCTGGCGCGTGACGCATGATTTGAAAATCAAAAGAGCGCTATTTTACGCTTGGCGGCCCGATGCCGCTTTTTGCTGCCTTACTTTGAGGAATTTCGATGGCTTCTTATGAATTTACTGTCTCGGCCAGAACCCAGTATCTGCCCGACCAGTCGGACCCGGACCGCACCAACTTCGTGTTCACGTATTCCATCACGATCAAGAACACCGGATCGGTCGGCGCGCAACTGATCTCGCGCCATTGGGTCATCACGGACGCCAACAACCACACCGAGGAAGTGCGCGGCCTGGGCGTGGTCGGCCACCAGCCTCTGCTGCAACCGGGCGAGCAGTTCGAATACACCAGCGGCACCGCGCTGGCCACGCCGCAAGGCTCGATGCTCGGCGAATACTTCTGCGTCGCCGAGGACGGCCATCAGTTCGAGGTCCAGATCCCCGAATTCGTGCTGTCGCTGCCGCGCACGCTGCATTGATTTCGCATTGACTTGCGCGCGCCGTTTCCGGCTCTATTCAGGCCGGTCGCTTGATTCGTCGCGCGCGGCCGGCGGCCGCTCCGGCTCGCGGCCCGAATACATCGTCCACCAGACGATGAATACCAGCAGAAACAGCGCAACCAGTCCCTCTACCATCAATAGCCACATAAGCTCTCCCATGTCCTCTGCTCGCCTCACTCTACTCGCTTCGATGGGCGCCGTCGCGCTGACCCTTTCCGCATGCGTCAGCCCGCCGCCGGCGCCGGTCGCGCCGACCGAGCCGATTCCCGCGCCGGTGGTGGCCGAGCCGGTCGCCGCTCCAGAT
>JACMLV010000629.1 GCA_014379395.1 Burkholderiaceae bacterium | reverse complement strand
CGTCGCTGGACGTGCCGGCCAAAACCAATCCGGCGGTGTGGCAGGTGGCATGCCTGAACTGCCACGACACCCACACGGTGCAGGGCGCGCGGCGCCTGCTGCGCGAGGGCACCAGCACGCCGCTGACCGGCGGCGTGCAGGACGGCCTGGCCGCCGTCAGCGCCGTCGACTTCACCAAGTCGGCCATCGAAAACACCTGCTACCAGTGCCACGCCGGCGTGGCCGACGTCATCACGCCGTTCGTCGCGGGCAGCGCGACCGTTCGCGAGGTGCCGCCCAACATCAACCGGGATTTCACCCTGGGCACCTACCGCATGCCGATCATCACCGCCGACCAGGGCATCACCGGCTCGCTGGCCTCGAGCGAGCCGCATGACATCGGCACCGGCGGCGTGGCGCAGGGCGGCGCCAACTTCATCGAGTCGCGCGCCAATCTGGGTTACGGCAATCTGGCCAACCGCCATGCCGAGTGCACCGACTGCCACAATCCGCACCGCGTGATCAAGGCCCAAAACGGCCTGCCCTCGGGCGGGCCGTCGGCCAGCAACGCCAAGGACACGATCGCCACCCACCGGCACGAGACGACGAGCACCACCGGCTACACGCACAGCAATCTGATCTCCGGCCCCCTGCGCGGCAGCTTCGGCGTCGAGCCGGACTATGGCAGCGCGGCCACCAACGCCTCGTTCCAATACATGCCGGACTCGACCCTGTACAAGGTCAAGTCGGGCGATCCGAAGGGACTCAGCGCCACCGACGTCGACCAGACCTACGTCACGCGCGAGTATCAGATCTGCCTGAAGTGTCATTCCAACTACGGCTACGACGACGACAACCTGTATCCGACCAGCGCGCTGGGCCGGCGGCCCACGCTGGGCGGCATCGGCCGCACCGGCTCGGGCACCAACGGCATGCCCACGACCTACACCAACCAGGCCAAGGAGTTCCAGGCGCCGGTCGCCCACATGGGCGAGACGGGGGGGGCGGCCGGCGTGTCGCAGATCAACAGCGGCGCCAAGACGCTCTACGACGGCGCGGGCACGGCCTCCACCAAGGGCTATAACCACCGCTCCTGGCATCCGGTGATGGCGCCGACCGGGCGCACGCTGGCCGTGCGCGGCATCACCAGCACCGATCCGTGGCTGCTGCCTTGGGGCAACGTCGTGTCCGCTGGCGTGTCGGCGGTCGGGACCAACACCATGTATTGCACCGATTGCCACGGCTCGGCCGTGACGAGCAACACCAGCGTGGTGCCCGATACCGGCAAGCCGTGGGGGCCGCACGGCTCGACCAATCCCTTCTTGCTGAAGGGCGCCTGGGCCGACACCGGCGGCAGCAACGCCAGCTTGCTGTGCTTCAAATGCCATGCGAAGGCGGTCTATTCGGGTTCGAGCAACAGCGGCCGGCGCACCGGGTTTTACGACGGCGGCAACACCAACCGCGGCAATCTGCACAACTACCATGTCAATAAGATCGGGGAACTGCGCTGCAGCTGGTGCCACGTGGCGGTGCCGCACGGCTGGAAGAACAAGTCGCTGCTGGTCAATTTGAACGACGTCGGCGCCGAGGCCGGCAGCCCGGCCGCCGGCTCCATCGGCAAGCCGTACACGCAGGGGCCGTATTACTACAAGGCGCTGTTGCGGGTCACCACGTTCGCCAAGAGCGGCAACTGGTCGCGCGACAACTGCGGCGGCGGCGGCACCGATTCGGACGCGACGGCGTATATGAAAAACACGATGTGCAGCAGCACCCCATGAGCGCGGCGCCGGCGGCGCGCGGCCGATCTCGACGAACATGATGCGCACCGCCATCGAGCGCCTCGCCTCGCTCAAGCTGACCCTGTTGATCCTGGCCGCGCTCGGCGCCGGCATCCTGCTGGCCTACAGCGGGGCGCTGGACGGCACCTGGGCGCTGGCGGTCCCGCTGGCGTTGTTCGCCGTCAACCTGATGGCGGCGGTGGCGACCCGGCCGGTGTTCCGCCGCCAGCGCGCGCTGCTGCTGGTCCACCTCGGCCTGATCGGCATCGTGC
Source organism: Burkholderiaceae bacterium (assembly GCA_014379395.1). Taxonomy (GTDB): domain Bacteria; phylum Pseudomonadota; class Gammaproteobacteria; order Burkholderiales; family Burkholderiaceae_D; genus Janthinobacterium. The sequence continues at coordinate 1,841 of JACMLV010000629.1, read as the reverse complement.
TGCTGCTGGCGGCCGGGCGCCTGACGTACCTGCAGGGCACGGCCGAGGTGACCGAGGGCGCGCAGTTCGAGGGCGAACTGGCCAGCCGCGACGCCGGCCCCTGGCATTGGTCGCGCCTGGAGCGGGTGCGCTTCACCAACGACGGCTTCCAGATCGCCTACGCGCCCGGCGTGCAGCGCGACAAGACCCGCAACAAGCTGCGCTACCTGGACGACGACGGGCGCGAGCGGCGCGTCGAGATCGGCGACCACACGCCGCTGGTGCGCCACGGCTACCGCTTCTACACCAGCCCGAACAAGGGCTTCGCTCCGGCCTTCCTCTGGTATCCGGCCGGCGGCGGCGAGCCGATGCTCGGCGGCGTGCACCTGCCGGCCTATCCGGTGCACGAATACGGCCAGGCGCGCGAATGGCAGCTGCCCGGCACCGGGGTGAAGGTCTGGACCATGCTGCAGTTCGACGAGGTGATCCTCGATCCGGCCCGCGCCTCCGAGTTCCGCCTGCCGCGCGACTACAAGGTCGTCATGCGCGTCGGCGAGTTGCGGCGCGAGTTGAAGCCGGGCGAGGCGATCGAGCTGGCGCAGGGCAGGCTGGTGTTCGACGGCCTGCGCACCTGGATGGGCTACACGGTTTTTTACGATTGGACCATCCAGCCGCTGCTGCTGGTCTGCCTGCTCAGCGTGGGCGCGCTGGGCTGGCACTTCTGGCGCAAGTTCGGCGCCCGTCCCTGGAACACATGAGGCGATATGGATGAATTGAGAGTGTTGTGGATGGCCCTGGCGGCCTATGTCGTGGCCGGCAGCGCCGGCATCGTCGGGGTGCTGCTCAAGAAGCGCCCCGAGCGCAGCGTGCTCGGCCTGATGCTGCTCGGCGTGCTGTTGCACACGGCCTCGATCGCGCTGCGCTGGGAGCGCCTCGGGCACGGCCCCTACGTGACGATGTTCGAGATCTTGTCGAGCAACATCTGGAGCATGATGGTCGCCTTCACGCTGGCCTATTGGCGCGTGCCGCAGATCCGCCCGAGCGCGGCGGTGGTGATGCCGATCCTGTTCCTGGTGATGGGCTGGATGCTGATGACGAGCTCGGTCGAAGGCCACCTGCCGCCGACCTACCACACCACCTGGCTCTACATCCACATCGGCTTCGGCAAGGTGTTCTTCGGCGCCGTGCTGGTCGCGCTCGGCATCTCGGGCGTGATCCTGTTGCGCGGCACGGCCTACGGCGCCGGCCGCTTCGAGCGCCTGCCGCCGGACGCCAACCTGAGCGAACTGGCCTTTCGCTGCATGGCGATCGGCTTCGTGTTCGAGACCCTGATGCTGATCGCCGGCGCGATCTGGGCCCAGGACGCCTGGGGCCGCTACTGGGCCTGGGACCCGCTCGAAACCTGGGCCTTCCTGACCTGGCTGGTGCTGGCCGGCTCGCTGCACGCGCGCTTCACCTACAAGCTCTCGCCGCGCGCCGGCGCGCTCCTGGTGGCGACGGTGTTCGTGGTGGCCTTCCTGACCTTCTTCGGCGTGCCCTTCATCTCGAAGACGCCGCACCAGGGCGCCGTCTGAGCGCCGCGGCGAGGATGGATCGGTTTTTGCTCCGCAGCGGGGCATGACGCAACAACAGGTTGAGTGGCACAGAATGGCGATTGAGGCAAAACGGCGGGGCGCGATGGGGTGCGAGGGATTCGATGTGACCGCGCTGGCCGGTTTTCCGGAGCGGCCGGAGGTGCGCCGGCTGGCCGCCGGCTGGTTCGTTCTGGCGCTGGTCGCGCTGGCCCTGTCGACCGTCTGCGCGCTGCTCTTGGTGGCCGCGCGCACGCCGCTGCCGGGCGGCCTGGCGGCCTCGGCGCCCTG
>JACMLV010000628.1 GCA_014379395.1 Burkholderiaceae bacterium | reverse complement strand
GCCGGCGCTGTTCTACCTCGCCGGCCTGACCTGCACCGAGGAAACCTTCATGATCAAGGGCGGCGCCCAGCGCGTCGCCGCCGAACTGGGGATCATCCTCGTCACGCCCGACACCAGCCCGCGCGGCGCCGGCATTGCCGGTGAGCGCGACGACTGGGATTTCGGCGAAGGCGCCGGCTTTTACGTCGACGCGACGCAGGCGCCGTGGAGCGGCCACTACCGGATGTACAGCTACGTCCTGGAACTGCGCGAGCTGGTGCTGCGCGACTTGCCGGCCGATCCGCTGCGCGTCGGCATCTGCGGCCATTCGATGGGCGGGCACGGCGCGCTGGTGCTGGCGCTGCGCAATCCCGGGCAGTTCCGCTCGGTCTCGGCGTTCGCGCCGATCGCCGCGCCGACGCTGTGCCCGTGGGGCCAGAAAGCCTTCGGCGGGTATCTGGGCGCCGAGCGCAACGCCTGGAGCCAGTACGACGCGAGCGTCCTGATGGCCGGCCTGCGCGCGCCGTTCCCCGACGGCATCCTGATCGATCAGGGACTGGGCGACAAATTCCTGCCCGACCAGCTCAATCCCGACGTCTTCGAGGCCGCCTGCGCCGCCGCCGGCCAGCCGCTGGAACTGCGCCGCCACCCCGCCTACGACCACGGCTACTACTTCATCGCGACCTTTGTCGAAGACCACTTACGCTTTCACGCCCGCAATTTGCAACGTTAATAAGAGGTAATGCGAGGGAGGTAATGCGGGCCGGGTGATATTCACATTCGCTATGCGGACCATCACGAATCGAAAGTATTTTTATGGTCGCCGCTCTTTTATACTGCGCCGCAACATAAGTAGCTTACGCGCTGCTTACACCGCATACGCATTTCAAAGGAGTGTTTTCATGTATTCGACCAGTCTGGATGTATTTGTACAACGCAACGGTTTTCGCGCCTACGCGAGCAACATCGGGCGCGCCGTCCGCAGCCTGCTCGAGGCACTGCTCGGCTACGCGCCAGCGGCGGCCCCGCGCGCGCAGCTCACCGAAGCTGCCCCGGCCAGCGAGCGCGAAAAGCAAAAGGGACGGTTGGAGATGTTCCGCATCGCCCGTCAATACGAGCGTCTGTCGCCTGGCCTGTCGGCCGAATTGCGCAGCATCGCCGCGCGCGACTAAGGACTAAGTCAAACAGCCGGCCGGGCCGCCGGGCCGGATCAATGATCAAGCGGCTGCGCCGGCCTGTCCCTATGCCGGCGCGGCGCCCCGCGCGGCTCGCGGAAGTGGGATGCGAACCAGTCCGAGGCCAGCTCGGCGGCCTGGCGCAGCGTGCCGGGCTCTTCAAACAGATGGCCGGCGCCGGGAATCACTTCCAGCCTTTTTTCGCAGTGCAGCGCGGTGAAGGCGACCTGATTCAATCCCAGCACATCGGTATCGAGTCCGCCGACGATCAAGAGGGTCGGCGCGCGCACCTTGTCGAGCGCATGCCGGCCGGCCATGTCCGGCCGCCCGCCGCGCGAGACCACCGCCGCGACCTGCACGCCG
>JACMLV010000627.1 GCA_014379395.1 Burkholderiaceae bacterium | reverse complement strand
CGACGGCGATCAGCGCGGCGGCGGCGCCGGCCATGAACGACAGCGCGGCCGCGAAGCCGCCGACCGTGCCGATGGCGGCGCGCATCAACGCCGACTGCCAGGTGAGACGCGCGGTGGACATGATGGCGCAGGACTCCTGTGGGATGAGGAAGGGATGAAGAAGGAAGCGGCGCGAATTCGCATTCGCGCTTTGCGAGTCAGTTCCCCGGACCCGGCAGCGTGAACGAGAGCGTCGCCGAATAGGCGTTGCGGTCCACCGCGCAGCCGTTGGCGCAGGCCTCGGCATGCGCGGCCTGAAGCACGTTGAGCTTGTCGCCGCCGAGCGCGACGCGGGCGACGCCGGCGCGGTCGGTGATGACGGGGGCGGCCTGCTCGCCGTGGATGAAGTCGGCGATCACCTTGGCGCCGGCCAGCGGCTCGCCGCGCAGCAAAACCCGGACCGGCAACAATTGGCCCTTGCCGAGCCGGAAGGGATCGGCAAGCGCTTGTATCTCCAGGGGCGTGCCGGACGGGATCGCCGAATCCCCCGGCGCGCCGAGCAGCACATTGGCGAAGCGCCACAGGCGATAGGTCAGCTTTGCGTCGGGCACGCCGGCGCCGCGCCCCCCGCGCAGCCAGTCTCCGCCGCCGGTCTGGGTCCACTCCCCGGCGTCGAGTTGGAACGCCAGGCGCGCCGCGCCCGCAGGGTGGATGAACAAGCGGCCCGAACGGATTTCGGCGCGCCAGCCGGCGGCCGCGCCGTCCGGCGTCCAGGCGCGCACGTTCGTCACCTGCGCCGGATCGTAGGCCTCCTCTTCCAGGCCTTCGCCGTAGATCACCGCCAGCCCGCCGGCCTGCTGCGCGGTCCACACGCCGTGCGCGCCCGCATGGTTGACCAGCAGCCCGAGAGCGAACAAAAGCACGAGTTGTTTCATTGAAATCATTCCCTATTCATGTGGAGGAAGGCGCGCGGCGCGCCGATCGTTGCCGCGCCATCAGAAGTCGAGCGCCGCCGAGAGCCGCAGGCTGCGCGGCGCGCCGGCGGTGAGCGTGCCCCAGGTCGAGGCGCCGGCCCAGTAGTTGGCATCGCCCGCGTTGCGCAGCATGGCGCGCAGGGTGACCGTCTTTCCGGCCAGGACGACGGGGTAGCGCGCGCCCAGGTCGAGCGTGGTCCAGGCCGGCAGGCGTTGCGTGTTGGCCTGGTCGGCGTACTGCTTTCCGCTGTGGAACAGCGCGCCGGTCAGCGTCAGGCCGGGCAGCAGCGGCGCGTCCCATTCCGCGTTCAGCGCGAGCTGCACCGCCGGCACGCCGACGGCCGTGTTGCCCGTGGTTGCGGCGGCGCCGGTCTTGGTCAGCCGGGCCTCGATCCAGGTCACGCCCCCGTATACGCGCAGCCCGTCGGCCAGCGCGCCATGGGCGCTCAGTTCGACGCCGCGGTTGCGCTGCTCGCCCGCCACGGCGAAGTAATTGCCGATCATCAAGCCGCTCGGGCGCGTGATCTGGAACGCGCTCAGCGTCGTCATGAGGCGGCCGTGGTCGACCTTGACGCCGACTTCTTGCTGCCTGGCCTTGTACGGCGAGAACACCTCGCCGCCGTTGGCCGCCGTGTTGGGCGCGGTGTCGCCCTTGCTGAGGCCCTCGATCCGGTTGCCGTACAGGGAAACGCCCGCGGCCGGCTTGAAGACGACGCCGATCATCGGCGTGACCGCGCTTTTCTTGTAGCTGGACGTCACGGCCCCATTGACGCCGAAGTTGTCGGAGCCGATGCGCTGGCTTCGCAAGCCGGCCATCACATGCAAACGCTCGCCGAACATCGTCAGCGTGTCCGACACGGCGGCGCCGTCCAGGCGGTTCGCCGACCGCTTCGGCACCGAGGCGGGGGCCGCCACATCCTGGGCCGGGCGCTCGAGCGGCTGGTAGATGTTCGAGGTGTAGGCTTGGCCGGCGCGCGTGCCCAGGCCGACCTGGTCGTCGTACTGGCTCCATTGCAGCGTCACCTGGTGGCCCACCGTGCCGGTGGCGAAGCGGCCGCGCACGCCGGCCTCGCTCGATTCGCGCCGCACGTCGAACACGGCCCGCGTCGGCACCACGCTGGTGTCGCCGGCCGCGTTGGTGATGGCCGGCGTGTTGAACAAGCGGTCGATATCGGAGCGCGCCTGGCCGTGGCTGGCGAACAGCGTCAGCTGGCGGTGGACGTCGTATTCGGCGCGCAGCAGCGCCGAGCGCTCCGTGCTCGCATACCGCTCCCAGCGCTGCGTGATGTTGCGCCGGTTGTCCGGCGCCTCCGGCAGCGCCAGTCCCGCGTTCAGCCAGGGCCGGCGCGACGGCGCGTCGACCTCCTCGCGCTGGTCGATCAGGTCGAGCGTGGCGCGCAGGCGCTCGCCGCTGTAGTCGAGCGCGAGGGCGCCGAGCGTGGCTTGGCGGGATTGGTGGTCGAGCGGCGTGTCGCCGTTCTGGCGGCTGCCGTTGAAGCGCACCCCGAACTCGCGGCCGGCGCCGAAGCGGCGGCCGAGATCGACGTGCCCGCCCAGCTGGGAGCGCGTCGAATAGTCGGCCCGCAGGTGCGTCAGGTCGCCGCCGGCGCGTTTCGGCACGACGTTGATGCTGCCGCCGACCCCGCTATTGGGCGACATGCCGTAGATCATCGCCGCCGGGCCTTTCAGCACCTCGATCCGCTCCGCGTAGTCGGTCAGCAGGCGGTAGTTGGGGGCGACGCCGTACAGGCCGTCGAACGCGATCTCGCCGATGTTGTTGTCGCCGAGGGCGAACCCGCGGATGAAGAATGCGTCGGCGACGTCGCCGTTCGGCGCCGTGCTGCGCACCGACGGGTCCTTGGCGGCCATCTCCGCCACCGTGCCGGCCTGCTGGTCGGCGATCGCCTGCGCGGTGAAGCTGGTGACATGGAAGGGCGCGTCCATGACGTCGACATTGCCCAGCAACCCGAGGCGCGCGCCGCGCGCGATCTGTCCACCGGCATAGGCCGGCGGCAAAGCGCCGGCGTCCGCGCGCGCCGTCACATTCACCATCGGCAACGTCGCCGCCCCCGCCTCCCCCGCCTCCGGTTCGGGCGCGGCGACCAGCGTGTATCCCGCCGCCGTCTTGCCGACGCGGCGGCCGCTGCCGCGCAGAAGGATGTTCAGGCCGTCTTCCACGGAATGATTCCCGCGCAAGCCGCCGGTGTTTTTTCCCGCCACCGCCGCCGGCTCGAAGCTCAGCACGGCACCGGATTCGGCGGCGAACCTGGTCAGGGCCGAATCCAGGGCGCCGGCGGGGATGGCGTAGCCCCGGTCCGCCTGGGCCTGGGCCTGGGCCTGGGCCTGGGCCTGGGCCTGTGCCTGGGCCTGCTGGGCCTGG
>JACMLV010000626.1 GCA_014379395.1 Burkholderiaceae bacterium | reverse complement strand
TTGGCAATGGACGAGGGCCGCACCATCGTCTTCATCGACGAGATGCACACGATGGTCGGCGCCGGCAAGGACGAGGGCGCGATGGACGCCGGCAACATGCTGAAGCCGGCCTTGGCGCGCGGCGAGCTGCACTGCGTCGGCGCCACCACGCTCGACGAATATCGCAAGTACATCGAAAAGGACGCCGCGCTCGAGCGCCGCTTCCAGAAGATCCTGGTCGACGAGCCGACCGTGGAGGCGACCATCGCGATCCTGCGCGGCTTGCAGGACAAGTATGAGCTGCATCACAAGGTCGAGATCACCGACGCCGCCATCATCGCGGCGGCCGAGCTGTCGCACCGCTACATCACCGACCGCTTCCTGCCCGACAAGGCGATCGACCTGATCGACGAGGCCGCCTCGAAGATCAAGATCGAGATCGATTCCAAGCCGGAGGTGATGGACAAGCTGGAACGCCGCCTGATCCAACTGAAGATCGAGAGGGAGGCCGTCAAGAAGGAGAAGGACGAGGGCTCGCTGCGCCGGCTGGCGCTGATCGACGAGGAAATCGTCAAGCTCCAGCGCGACTACAACGACTTCGAGGAAATCCTGAAGGCGGAAAAAGCCGTGGTGCAGGGCTCGACCCACATCAAGGAGGAGATCGAGCGCGTCAAGCTGCAGATGGAGCAGGCCACGCGCGAGAGCAACTGGCAGAAGGTGTCGGAACTGCAGTACGGTAAATTGCCCGAGCTGGAAGCCCAGCTCAAGCAGGCCGACAGCAGCCAGGCCAAGGCGGCCGGCGGCGAGGCGGCCAAGCCGAAGTTGCTGCGCACCCAGGTCGGGGCCGAGGAAATCGCCGAAGTGGTCTCGCGCGCGACCGGCATCCCGGTCTCGCGCATGATGCAGGGCGAGCGCGACAAGCTGCTCCACATCGAGGACAAGCTGCACGAGCGCGTGGTCGGCCAGGACGAGGCGATCAACGCGGTGGCCGACGCGATCCGCCGCTCGCGCGCCGGGCTGGGCGACCCGAACCGGCCGTATGGTTCCTTCATGTTCCTGGGGCCGACCGGGGTCGGCAAGACCGAGTTGTGCAAGGCGCTGGCGGGCTTCCTGTTCGACACCGAGGAGTCCTTGATCCGCATCGACATGAGCGAATTCATGGAGAAGCATTCGGTGGCCCGCCTGATCGGCGCGCCGCCCGGCTATGTCGGCTACGACGAGGGCGGCTATCTGACCGAGGCGGTGCGGCGCAAACCGTACAGCGTGATCTTGCTCGACGAAGTGGAAAAGGCGCACCCGGATGTGTTCAACGTCTTGCTGCAAGTGCTCGACGATGGCCGCATGACGGACGGCCAGGGCCGCACGGTCGACTTCAAGAACACCGTCATCGTGATGACCTCGAACCTCGGCTCGCACAAGATCCAGTCGATGGAGGGCGACGACCCGGCCGTGGTCAAGCTGTCGGTGATGGCCGAGGTGCGCTCGTATTTCCGGCCCGAGTTCGTCAACCGGATCGACGAGATCGTGGTGTTCCACGCGCTCGACGAGAAGAACATCGGCGCCATCGCCAAGATCCAGCTCAAGATCCTCGAAGAGCGCCTGGCGCGCATGGAAATGGCAATCGAGATTTCCGACCCGGCCCTGCAAAAGATTTCCGAGGCGGGCTACGATCCGGTCTACGGCGCGCGGCCTTTGAAACGGGCCATCCAGCAGCAGATCGAAAATCCGCTCTCGAAGCTGATCTTGGAAGGCAAGTTCGGGCCGAAGGACGTGATCCAGGTCGGCGTGCAAGGCAGCGAGCTGAGCTTCAACGTGGCGGCGCCGCAAGTCGATCTGGCCAAGCAGCCGGAGGTCGCGGCCTAAGCGCGGCATTCAATGACGGCGGGGCCGCGGCCCCGTTGGCCCGCAAACCGCAGCAACGGTTTGCGGGCTTTTTTTCGCCCAGGGCGGGCGCCGGCCCGGAGGAGGGGAATGATCTTTGCCCGAGAAGGGGCGGCAACGCCTGAGCTTGTGGGTGGCCTACCGTACAGATGCGCGCCTGCAAAATGATTAACTTGAAGTGGATGCATCGCCGGACCGGATGCGCTCATTGATCGAATCGCTTAGGAGCGATGATGAAAACCTTATTTACCTTGCTGGCCGCCGCCGGCATCCTCGCTGGCTGTGTGGTGGTCCCGGCGTCCTACGACCAGCGCGTCCCCGTGGTGGTGCACGACCGCGACCGCGACCATGACGGCATTCCGAATCGGCAGGACCGCGACCGCGACGGCGACGGCGTGCGAAACCGCCAGGACGCGGCGCCGAATAATCCTTATCGCTACTGACCGGATTCGTCGCGCCACTCACTCCTGGCCGCGGTCGGCGAAAAAGGCCGACGGCGACATGCCGAAGGTTTTCTTGAACATGGCCGAGAAGGCCGACTGGCTGGCATAGCCGAGTTCCTGCGCGACCTGCGACAGCGCCATGCCGCGCGCGATCAGCGGCGCCGCGTGCGCCAGGCGCATCTGCTGGCGCCACTGGCCGAAGGACAGGCCCAGCTCGCGCTCGAACAGGCGCGCCAGCGTGCG
>JACMLV010000625.1 GCA_014379395.1 Burkholderiaceae bacterium | reverse complement strand
CGGTACACGTCGGCCACGTTGAGTTTGTCAAAATTGGCCAGCAAGACCCAGTTGTCGTTGCCGTCGTTGACGCGCTTGCCCCACTGCACCCGCACCGAGCCCTCCAGATTGACGCGCCCGACCCAGCCCAGGCCCTGCATCTTGCCGAGCAGCGCCTCGAGCTCGTCGAAGCCGAGCCGGGTGCGGGCCCGGATCGCGCCGGCGCTCACCAGCGACGTGTCGCCGCCGCGGCGCGCCGTGTGCAGCACGTTGAGGATCGCCATCGCGTCGACGAAGGCGCCGCCCGGCACCGCCTCGTGCCACCAGCGCTCGTACTTCACCACCGGCAGCGCGGCCACCAGCAAGGCGCCGACCAGCGTGATCAGCCAGCTCAGGTAAATCCACAGCAAAAACAGCGGCAGGGCCGCCAGCGCGCCATAGATCCGCGAATAGGTCGGGAACTGCTGGATGAAGATGGCGAAGGCGCGCTTGGCGACCTCGAAGGCGAGCGCCGCCACCAAGCCGCCCCAGGCCGCGTCGCCCCAGTCGACCAGGCGGTTCGGCACCGTCATGTAGAGCAAGCTGAAGGCGCCGGTGGTCAGCAGAACCGACAGCACGGTGTAGAACAGCGCGCCGAACAGCGGCGCCGGCTTGACCAGGTCGCTCGTCGCCATGAACACCTGCGAGGTGACCGTCAGCGACACGCCGATCAACAGCGGCCCGAGGGTGACGATGGCCCAGTAGACCAGGATGCGTTTGCTCCAGCGGCGCTCGGTTTTCACGCGCCAGATGCGGTTGAAGGCGCGCTCGATCATCGCCATCATCGTGATCGACGTGATGATCAGGGTCACCGCGCCGACCGCCGACAGGCGCGTCGCCTTGGCGGCGAAGGTGGTCAGGTAGCCGAGGATGTTGTTGGCGATCCCCTTGGGCATCACGCTCTGGACGAAGTACTGCTCGAGCGCGCTGCGGAAGGTGTTGAACAGCGGGAAGGTGGTGAAAATGGCGAGCGCCAGGGTCAGCAGCGGCACCAGCGCGAACACGGTGGCGAACGTCAGGCTGCCGGCCACCTGCGGCAGGCTCTCCTCGCGCAGGCGGCGGCGCGCGAACAGCGCCATGTCGCGCAACTGCGCGCCCGACAAGCCGTGCAGCAAGGCGGCGCCGGCGCCATAGTGGTGGCGCAGGGAATCGGAAAAACGGGAAAAGGCTTTTAAAAACATGGAGGCGTTGAAGTGGATCGGGGCGCGCCAGCCGTCCGGGCGCCCAAAGCGCCATATAATACCAACGATGAACCGACCCAATTTAATAATTCTTATATTGTTTTACTCCCGGCAAGGCGCCACGCGCCGACTGGCCGAACTGATCGCGCAAGGCGTGGAAAGCGTACCCGGCTGCGACGCCAGGCTGCGCACCGTGCCGACCGTCTCCAGCGCCATCGAGGCGGGCGCGCCGCAGGTGCCAAGCGAAGGCGCGCCGTACGTCGAGCACAGCGACTTGCAGGAATGCGCCGGCCTCGCGCTGGGCTCGCCGACCCGCTTTGGCAACATGGCCTCGGCCATGAAGTACTTCTGGGACGGCACCGGCGGCCAGTGGATCTCCGGCACCCTGGCCGGCAAGCCGGCCAGCGTCTTCACCTCGACCGGCAGCCTGCACGGCGGCCAGGAATCGACCTTGCTGTCGATGATGATTCCGCTCTTGCACCACGGCCTGCTGCTGGTCGGCCTGCCCTACACCAACCCGGAACTGATGACCACCACCGGCGGCGGCACGCCCTACGGCGCGAGCCACTGGTCGGGCGCCGACGGCGACAAGGCCATCAGCGACGACGAAAAACGCCTCGCCATCGCGCTCGGACGGCGCCTGGCGGAAACCGCCAGCAAATTGCAGGAGGCATGATGGAGCCTATGCAGAAAATTTTCCACCGCGGCGCGATCGGCAGCCTGATCGCCCTGATCGTCTGGTGCGTGCTGTGGGAGGCGGTGCTCGCGCCGCTCAAACCGGGCGGCTCGTGGATGGTGCTCAAGGCGGTGCCGCTGCTGATCCCGCTGCACGGCGTGATCCGGCGCGACGTCTACACGCTGCAATGGTCGTCGATGGTGATCCTGCTCTACTTCGCCGAGGGCGTGGTGCGCGGCTACAGCGACAAGGGCAACCTGTCGTCCTGGCTCGGCTGGGGCGAGGCGCTGATCGTCTGCGTCTACTTCGTCTGCAGCGTGATGTACCTGCGGCCCTATAAAAAGGCCGCCAAGCGCCTGGCCAAGGAATTGCTCGACAAGGTCAACCCCGCCAAATGACGCCAGCTGCGCCCGATTCCCCCTTCCTCGAACACTGCCGCGAACTGCTCGGCGCCGCCCATGTCCTGACCGGCGCGTCCACCGAACCCTTCCTGACCGACTGGCGCGGGCGCTTCACCGGCCGCGCGCTGGCCGTGCTGCGCCCCGCCGCGGTCGAGCAAGTGGCCGCCGT
>JACMLV010000624.1 GCA_014379395.1 Burkholderiaceae bacterium | reverse complement strand
TTCATCCTGATGATCGGCGAGGGCGCCGGCCTGCTCTGGTTCGCCAAGGCCGACGGCGTCGCCTTCGCCGTGATCGCCATGCTGGTGTTCGGCCTGTTCACCCACATGGCCTGCGGCGCGACCTACGCTCTGACCCCGTTCATCGACCCGAAGGCGATGGGCGGCGTGGCCGGCATCATCGGCGCCGGCGGCAATGTCGGCGCGGTGGCGGCGGGCTTCCTGATGAAGGGCACCGGCAACATCGAGCAGACCCTGACCATCCTCAGCGCGCTGGTGATGCTGTCGGCCCTGTGCGCCATCGCGGTGCGCTTCAGCCTCGCCGCCGACGACGAGCCGGCGCTGGCCGCCGCCTAAGTTTCAACACGTTGCAACACGTTTCAAATATTCAAGGAGAACCCGGATCATGAAAATCATCGTCATCGGCCACGGAATGGTTGGTCATAAATTTCTCGAAAGCCTGGCCGACGACGGCGCCCCGCATCTCGACGTGACCGTGCTGTGCGAAGAGCCGCGTCCGGCCTACGACCGGGTGCACCTGTCCGAGTTCTTCTCCGGCAAATCGGCCGACGACCTGTCGCTGGTGCCCGAGGGCTTCTTCGAGCGCGGCAACGTGCTGCTCAAGCTCAACGCCCGCGCCAGCGAAATCGACCGCGTCGCCAAGACCGTCACCGTCTCCACCGGCGAGGTGCTGTCCTACGACAAGCTGGTGCTGGCCACCGGCTCCTACCCGTTCGTGCCGCCGGTGCCGGGCAAGGAGCGCAAGGATTGCTTCGTCTACCGCACCATCGAAGACCTGGAGGCGATGCTCGAATGCGGCCAGCGCTCCAAGAGCGGCGTGGTGATCGGGGGCGGCCTGCTCGGCCTCGAATGCGCCAAGGCGCTGCGCGACATGCAACTCGCCACCCACGTGGTCGAATTCGCGCCGCGCCTGATGGCGGTGCAGGTCGACGAGGGCGGCGCGCGCATGCTGCGCACCAAGATCGAAGACCTGGGCGTCACCGTCCACACCCAAAAGAGCACGCTGGCCATCGTCGACGGCGAGGACGCCACGCACCGCATGGAGTTCGCCGACGGCAGCCACCTGGAAGCGGACATGATCGTCTTCTCGGCCGGCATCCGTCCGCGCGACGAGCTGGCGCGCGCCTGCGGCCTGGCCGTCGGCGCCCGCGGCGGCATCGAAATCGACAACAGCTGCCTGACCTCCGACGCCGACGTCTACGCGATCGGCGAATGCGCGCTGTGGAACGGCCAGCTGTTCGGCCTGGTCGCGCCGGGCTACGACATGGCCCGCACCGCCGCGCGCCACCTGCTCGGCCAGGTGGGCGAGTTCACTGGCGCCGACATGAGCACCAAGCTCAAATTGATGGGCGTGGACGTGGCCAGCATCGGCGACCCGCACGCGGCCGCCGCCGGCAGCCGCTCGTACCAGTTCAGCGACGAGCGCAAGCAGATCTACAAGAAGATCGTCGTCTCCGAGTGCGGCAAATACCTGCTCGGCGGCGTGATGGTGGGCGATGCCAGCGAATACGGCACGCTGCTGCAAATGATGCTCAACAAGATCGAACTGCCCGAGTCGCCGGAATTCCTGATCCTGCCGCAGGCCGACGGCGCGGCCCGCCCGGCGCTCGGCGTCGACAAGCTGCCCGCCGCGGCCCAGATCTGCTCGTGCAACAACGTCTCCAAGGGCATGCTGTGCAAGGCGGTCGGCGCCGGCGCGACCTCGATCGGCGCTTTGAAAACCGAGACCAAGGCCGGCACCGCCTGCGGCGGCTGCCTGCCGCTGGTCATGCAAGTGATGAAGGCCGAGATGAAGCAGCTCGGCATGGCCGTCAACAACCACCTGTGCGAGCACTTCGCCCACTCGCGCCAGGAGCTGTACCACATCGTCAAGGCCGGCCAGATCAAGACCTTCGCCGACCTGCTCGAACAGCACGGCACCGGCCTCGGCTGCGACGTCTGCAAGCCGGTCGCCGCCAACATCCTGGCCTCGTGCTGGAACGACTTCGTGCTCAAGCAGGAGCACGCCGGCCTGCAGGACTCGAACGACTACTTCCTCGGCAACATCCAGAAGGACGGCACCTATTCCGTGGTGCCGCGCATGGCCGGCGGCGAAGTCACGCCGGACGGCCTGATCGCGGTCGGCCAGGTCGCCAAGAAATATGGCCTCTACACCAAGATCACCGGCGGCCAGCGGGTCGACCTGTTCGGCGCGCGCGTCGAGCAGCTGCCGTTCATCTGGGAAGAACTGATCGCGGCCGGTTTCGAGACCGGCCACGCCTACGGCAAATCGCTGCGCACCGTGAAATCCTGCGTCGGCTCGACCTGGTGCCGCTACGGCGTGGACGACAGCGTCGGCCTGGCCATCGAACTGGAAAACCGCTACAAGGGCCTGCGCTCGCCGCACAAGATCAAGTTCGGCGTCTCCGGCTGCACCCGCGAATGCGCCGAGGCGCAGGGCAAGGACGTCGGCATCATCGCCACCGAGAAGGGCTGGAACCTGTACGTGTGCGGCAACGGCGGCATGAAGCCGCGCCACGCCGAACTGCTGGCCTCCGACCTCGACAAGGCGACCCTGGTGCGCTACATCGACCGCTTCCTGATGTTCTACGTGCGCACCGCCGACCGCCTGCAACGCACCAGCGTCTGGCGCGACAACCTGGAGGGCGGCCTCGACTACCTGAAGCAAGTCGTCATCGACGACAAGCTGCACCTGGCCGCCGAGCTGGAAGCCGACATGCAGCACGTGGTCGACACCTATGTCTGCGAATGGAAGGCCGCCGTCAGCGACCCGGCCACCCGCGCGCGCTTCCGCCATTTCGTCAACAGCGAGCAGGGCGACCAGAACGTCGTCTTCATCGA
>JACMLV010000623.1 GCA_014379395.1 Burkholderiaceae bacterium | reverse complement strand
GGCGCGCGCGCAAGCCGAGGCGGCGCTGCAGGCGCAGGCGCGGAACCAGCTCGCGCTGGACGCGCGCCAGGCCGCCCTGGCCGAGTGGCAAGCGGCCGAGCCGGCGCAATTGAACGCGGACGCCATCAAGCGCGCCTGGCAGGCCCTGCCGCGCATGCTGGAAAACGCCGCGGGCGCGGCCCTGCAACAGCAATTCGAGGCGGTCCTGGCGGCGATCCCCGTGACGGACAAGCCGAAGCGCGAGCGCGCCATGTCGGCCGCGCCCGCCGCGCCGGAAGACGGCGGCCAGACTTTCCTCGCCGCGCTCGATGGCATGGAGGCGGCCTTGCAGCAAGGCTTGCTGCAACTGGCCTCCGAGCATGACAAGACCCTGCGCGATTGCAAGGGCGCGCGCCTGACGCCGGCCCAGTCCGAGCGCCTGGCCAATGTGCGCGCCGAGTTCAAGAACCTGGCCGACTGGGCCCGCTGGGGCGGCAACGTCTCGCGCGAGGAACTGGTCAAGAGCGCCGAGGAATTGCCGGCGCAAGACCTGCCGATGCTCGAGCTGGCCAAGAAGGTGGGCAGCCTGCGCGAGCGCTGGAAGTCGCTCGACACCCTGTCCGGTTCCGCGCCGAGGGCGTTGTGGGAGCGTTTCGACGCCGCCTGCTCGCACGCCTACGCGCCGGCGGCGGCGCATTTCCGCCAGCTGGCCGAGGAACGCCACGGCAACGCCGCCAAGGCCCAGGAATTGATCGACGAGACGCTGGCGCTGGCCGAAGCCGGCGCCAGCGACTGGAAACTGCTGGCCGCCACGCTGCAACGCCTGCGTCAGAGCTGGAGCCGGCTCGGCACCATCGACCGCAAGGACCGCAAGCGCCTCGACGGCGCCTTCGACCAGGCGCTGGCCCTGCTGGGCGCGCCGCTGGCGCAACAGCGCCAGATCGAAACCGCGCGCCGCGAGCAGCTCATCGCCGAAGTGCGCCTGTTGCAACCGAACGAGCGCAGCACGGTCGACATGCTGCGCGCGCTGCAGGAGAAATGGCAGGAGCTGGCCAAGGCCCTGCCGCTCGAGCGCCGCGCCGAGCAAGCCCTGTGGCAGAACTTCCGCGCCGCCTGCGACGACGTGTTCGCCAAGCGCAAGGAGTTCGCCCACGCCGCCGACGACGAGCGGCGCGCCCACTTGCAGGCGCGCGAAGCCTTGTGCGCGCAACTGGAAACGGCCGTGATTCCGGCGGGCGACGACAAGCAACAGGCGGCCGCGCTGGCAACTTTGCTGCGCGAGGCGGCGCAGGCCTGGCGCGCCTGCGGCCCGGTGCCGCGCGCGCAGGAACAGAAAATCGAGCAGCGCTACGCGGACGCCGTGGCGGCCTTGCGGCAGCAGGCCGACGCCGTCGCGCGTCGCGCCGACGCGGCCCAAGTCGGCGCCTTGCGCGACAAGTTGCGTTTGTGCCAGGAGATCGAGAGCAGCCTGAGCGCGTCCGGCGCCGGCCGCGACGATGAAGAGTGGAGCGCGCTGTGGAGCGAACTGGCGCCGCTCGACGCCCACTACGAGCGCACCTTGCAGGCGCGCTTCGCCGTGGCGCGCCAGGCGCTGGCCGAGCCGGGCAGCAGCTATGTCACGCTGCTCGAATTGAATCGTTCCTCGCTGAAAGAGGAGGTGTTGCGCCTGGAAATCCTGGCCGGTGTCGACAGCGGCGCCGAGTTCGCCCGCGAACGGCTCAAGCTGCAAGTCGAAGTGCTGCAATCGTCGCTGCAAGCGGGGCGCAAGGATCTGACGGCGGCGTCGCAATTGCTCGAACTGTGCGCGCTGCCGGCGCTGGCCGACGAGCCCACCGCCGCCCGCATCGAAGTGCTGCTGCGCCATATCGCCGGCGGGGAAGCGCGCTGATGACGGCGCCCTGCGTGCGGGTGCAAAGCGCCGACTTCGACCTGAGCGAGGAAGTGGCGCAACTGCGCCGGCGCAATCCGAAGGTGGGCGCCGTGGTCGCTTTTGTGGGCACCGTGCGCGACATGAACGAGGGCGCCAGCGTGGCCGAGATGGAGCTCGAGCATTACCCCGGCATGACCGAGCAGTCGATCGAGGCCATCATCGTCCAGGCCAAGGCGCGCTGGCCGCTGTTCGACGCGCTGGTGATCCACCGCGTCGGCCCGCTCAAGCCGATGGACCAGATCGTGCTGGTGGCGACCACCGCCGCGCATCGCGGCGAAGCGTTCGCGGCCTGCGAATTCATCATCGACTATCTCAAAATCGACGCCCCGTTCTGGAAGAAAGAACAGACGCCGCAGGGCGCGCGCTGGGTCGACGCACGCGTCAGCGACGCCGACGCGATGGCGAAATGGCAGCTGCCCTGAGCTGAGCGGCGGCTGACCGCGACGCCGGCCGCAGCCGGCGTTTTCCTTCCTTTCCCCGGCATACGCCCGGAAATATTTCCTGAAACGCTATTCCCCTACTGGCGGGAGTAGAATCAAGCGGCGGCTTCGTCACTTGAAAAGCCCTGGCTCATCCCAATTTTGCACATAAGTTAAAAATCAGGAGCACTCCATGCGGCAAGACAAACTTACAACAAAACTTCAGGAAGCGCTGGCCGACGCCCAGAGCTTGGCGGTCGGCAACGACAATCCCTACATCGAACCGGTCCACCTGCTGACCGCGCTGCTCAACCAGGACGACGGCAGCGCCCGCTCGCTGCTGCAGCGCGCCGGCGTCAACGTCGGCGGCTTGAGCAATGCGTTGAAAAGTTCGTTCGAGCGCCTGCCAAAGGTCAGTGGCGCCGACGTCCAGGTCAGCCGCGAATTCGTGGCCCTGCTCAACCTGGCCGACAAGGAATCGCAAAAACGCGGCGACCAGTTCGTCTCCAGCGAAATGGTGCTGCTCGCGATGAGCGACGACAAGTCCGACGCCGGCCAGCTGGCGCGCGAAAACGGCTTGACGCGCAAGGCGCTCGAAGCGGCGATCGAGGCGGTGCGCGGCGGCGGCACGGTCGATTCGCAGGAAGCCGAGGGCCAGCGCGAGGCGCTCAAGAAATACACGCTCGACCTGACCGAGCGCGCCCGGCAGGGCAAGCTCGACCCGGTGATCGGGCGCGACGACGAGATCCGCCGCGCGATCCAGGTCTTGCAGCGCCGCACCAAGAACAATCCGGTCCTGATCGGCGAGCCGGGCGTGGGCAAGACCGCCATCGTCGAAGGCTTGGCGCAGCGCATCGTCAACGGCGAGGTGCCCGAGTCGCTCAAGGGCAAGCGCGTGCTCTCGCTCGACATGGCGGCCCTGCTGGCCGGCGCCAAATATCGCGGCGAGTTCGAGGAGCGCCTCAAGTCCGTGCTCAAGGAGTTGGCAATGGACGAGGGCCGCACCATCGTCTTCATCGACGAGATGCACACGATGGTCGGCGCCGGCAAGGCCGAGGGCGCGATGGACGCCGGCAACATGCTGAAGCCGGCCTTGGCGC
>JACMLV010000622.1 GCA_014379395.1 Burkholderiaceae bacterium | reverse complement strand
GCTACACAGGTGCAAGCCGCTGCCGGCTTGTTCGCGCGTCGATTCTGCCGTCAGCGCGCCGGCGACGGCGGCCTTGCCGGCCAGCTCGGCCTGCTGCGCGCCCATCCCGAGCTGGCCGGCAAGGCCGCCGTCGCCGGCGCGCTGACGGCAGAATCGACGCGCGAACAAGCCGGCAGCGGCTTGCACCTGTGTAGCGCCGAGCAATTTTCGACGCTGCAGCGCCTCAACGCCGACTACAACGCCCAGTTCGGTTTTCCCTTCATCCTCGCCGTCAAGGGCGCGGACGGCCGCGGCCTGACGCGCGACGCCATCATCGCCACCTTCGCGCGCCGCCTGCATGCCGAGCGCGCCGACGAGCAGGCCGAATGCCTGCGCCAGGTCGGGCGCATCGCCGAACTGCGCCTGAACGATCTGCTCGGCGTCACGCTCGAATTCGGCCCGGCCGTCATGCAGTGGGCGCAGGAACTGGCGGCCTGGAGCGACAGTGAGAGCGGCCTCACCTGCGCCTATATGACGCCGGCGCACCGGGCCACGGCGGCGCAACTGGCGCGGTGGATGAGCGAGGCCGGCATGCGGGTCCACATCGACGCGGTCGGCAACGTCGTCGGCCGCTATCTGTCGGACCGGGCGCAGGCCAAAACCCTGCTCACCGGCTCGCATTACGACACCGTGCGCAACGGCGGCAAGTACGACGGCCGGCTCGGCATCCTGCTGCCCTTGGCCATCGTGCGCCATCTGCACCAACGCGGCGAGCGCCTGCCCTTCCATCTGGACGTGGTCGCTTTTTCCGAAGAGGAAGGGGTGCGTTTCAAAAGCACATTTCTGGGCAGCGGCGCGCTGGCGGGACGATTCGATCCGGCGCTGCTCGAACGCCGCGACGACGACGGCGTCACGCTGCGCGCAGCCCTGGAGGCAGCCGGCCACGACGTCGCGTTGATCGGCGCCATCGGGCGCGCCCCGGATGATTTGCTGGGGTTCGTCGAAATGCATATCGAACAGGGGCCGCAGCTGTTGGAGCAAGGCTTGCCGCTGGGCGTGGTCAGCGCGATCGCCGGCAGCTCGCGCCAGATGGTCGAGCTGACCGGGCAAGCCGGACACGCCGGCACCACGCCGATGCACCTGCGCCGCGACGCCGCCGCCGCCGCCGCCGAGATCGTGCTGCTGGTCGAGCGCCGCTGCGGCGCCGACACCCCGTCGGCCGGCGCGCTGGTCGGCACCGTCGGCCAGCTGAACGTGCCGGACGGATCGGTTAACGTGATTGCGGGAATGTGCCGGCTCTCGCTCGACATCCGCGCCGCCGATGATGCGGTGCGCGAAGCGGCGCTGACGGATGTGCTCGACGGCATCGGCGCGATCTGCGCGCGGCGCCGCATCGAAGCGCGCGTCGAGCAGATCGTCTCCACGCGGGCAACGCCGTGCGCGCCCTGGCTACAACGGCAACTGGAGGAATCGCTCCAGCGCGCCGGCCTGCCTTGCGTTGAACTGGCCTCGGGCGCCGGCCACGACGCGATGGCGCTGGCCGACATCACCGATGTGGCGATGCTGTTCGTGCGATGCGGCAATGGCGGCATCAGCCACCATCCGCTGGAAACCATCACGGCCGACGACGCTGAAGCGGCGGCGATAGTTTTGCTCGACTTCCTGCGCCATTTCCAGCCGCCCAAACGGCCAGCCGTCGCCTGAATTACCACATCAACCGAACACGTCGCTCAGCTTAGAAGCATCAAGCACGGCCTCAGCCCACATTTCCAGCTGGACGGCGCTAGCTTGTGCCAGACGCTGCTGAATATGCTCGGGCAAAGGGCCGAATCGCTTAGTCAGTTGCCGTGCCAGCAAAAGAGATTGCCCTTCTTGCCGTCCTTCCTCGCGGCCAAGTTTCAGCCCACGTTCGAGGCCGATGCGTTCCACAGATGTCACGTAAGGCATGGTGTCGCTCCTTTCCCACTCTTGGATGTCGCGCCATAGTTCGGCCTCCAAATCGGCCGGCAGGCGCATCATCCAGTCGATGACAGAAAACAGGTCGATGATACGTTGTTTGTCCCAGTTTCGCTGATACAGCAGGCGCGCCAGGCGCCATTTCGCGGCGCCGCGCGCGGTCGTGTCGCGCCGGCTTTTCTGGGTCAGGAGATGGGCTGCGGTGACCAGCGCGAACGGGTTGGGATCGAGCAGCAATTCCTCGATCCGGCCCGCGTAATCGCTTAGTTTCACCACTGGAAAATCAAGCCGCATGGCGCAGCCGAACAATCGATAGCCGAACCCGGTCGGACGCCATTTCGCGCCCTTGTCGGCCAGCAGCGCCAGGCTGGCGACCGGACGCCGGTAGCGGTCGTAGAGCCGGTAGTTGTAGGTGAAGATGCGCTCGGCGAAGCCGCTGTCGCGCCCGCCCTGCACCTCGATATGCACCAGCACCCATTCCTGTCCGCCGGATAGGGTGGCGACCTGCACCAGTTGGTCGGCCAGGCGCTTGCCCAGCTCGGCGTCCTGCACCACCTGGGCCAGTTCCTTGTCAAGAAAGATGTAGGGCTGGCCCCAGTCGATGGCCGCGTGCGCGTCTGAAAAATAGAACGCCATGAACTCGGGAAAGTAGCGGCTGACCGCCTCTTTCCAGGGCGTGTCGTAAGCGTCGATTGGCAGTGGCATGGATGGCTTTCGCGGAGCGCGTCAGCCATCCAGTGTAGTCAGACGAGGCCTTGCCGATGCCGCCTGACGCAAGCGCGCGCCGGGAGCAAGCCGGGCAGCGATGGGCCGAACAGCGCTACACCACCACGGCGCGCTCCAGCATCGCATGCAGCAGCACGTTGCAGCCAGCTTCCAGATGCTCGGGCTTGGCGTCCTCGATCTCGTTGTGGCTGATGCCGTCCTTGCACGGCACGAAGATCATGCCGGCCGGCGCCAAGCGCGCCGCATAGATCGCGTCATGGCCGGCGCCCGACACCACGTCCATCGTCGAATAGCCGAGCCGCGCGGTGGCGCCGCGCACGGCGTCGACGCAATCCGGATGGAACGGACACGGCGGATAGTAGGAGACGCGCTCGACGCTGATCGCCAGGCCGCTGCCGACCCGGGTTTGCTCGACGAAGGCCAGCATCTCCTCGTGCATCGTGTCGAGCAGCGCGTCGCTGACGTTGCGCAGGTCGATGCTGAACTTGACCTCGCCCGGAATCACGTTGCGGCTGTTCGGGAACACCTGCACCATGCCGACCGTGCCGCGCCCGTATGGCGGGTAGCGGTTGGCGATCTTGACCACCTCCTGCATGATGCCGGTGGCCACTTGCAGCGCGTCCTTGCGCAAGCCCATCGGCGTCGGCCCGGCGTGCGCCTCCATGCCGCTGACCACGCAGTCATACCAGCTCAGACCCATCACGGCCGGCACCACGCCGATCACCTTGCCGGCGTCCTCGAGCACCGGACCCTGCTCGATATGCGCCTCGAAATAGGCGCCGATCGGATGCCGCCCCGGCACTTGGTCGCCCAGATAGCCGATGCGCGCCAACTCCTCGCCCACCGTCTTGCCCTCGGTGTCGCGCGCGGCGTAGGCCGACTCCAGGCTGAAGGCGCCGCAAAACACGCCCGAGCCCATCATCACCGGCACGAAGCGCGAGCCTTCCTCGTTGGTCCAGAACGCGACCTCGATCGGCGCCTGCGTGCGGACATTGTGCTCGTTGAGCGTGCGGATCACTTCCAGCCCGGCCAGCACGCCGTAGTTGCCGTCGAACTTGCCGCCGGTCGGCTGGGTGTCGATATGGCTGCCGGTGACCACCGGCGGCAGGGAGTTGTCGACCCCGTCGCGCCGCATGAACACATTGCCGATCTGGTCGACCGTGACCGCCAGGCCGGCATCGCGGCCCCAGCCGACCACCAGGTCGCGGCCCTGCTTATCGAGGTCCGTCAGCGTCAGGCGCTTGACGCCGCCCTTCGGCGTGGCGCCGATCTTGGCCAGCTCCATCAGCGCGTCCCACAGACGGCCGCCATTGACTCGCAATTGATTCATTTTTCTACTCCTTGTCTAATGCATCAGCGCGCCGACACCGACGCGAACGCCGGCCGGTCGATATAGCGCCCGGCGCCCGGCTGCGCCATCAGCTGGCCGCGCTCGAACACCACATTGCCGCCGGCCACCGTCACGCTCGGCACGCCGCGCACGGTGCGCCCCTCGAACACGTTGAAGCCGCCCTTGGCGAACTGGGTCTTGGCCGAAATCGTGCGCGTGCCCTCCGGGTCCCAGACCACGATGTCGGCGTCGGAACCGGGGGCGATCACCCCCTTGCGCGGATACATATTGAAAATCTGCGCCGCGTTGGCCGAGGTCACGCGCACGAACTCCATCGGCGTGATCCGGCCCGTGTTGACGCCCTCGTCCCACACGATCGCCATGCGCTCCTCGACCCCGCCGCAACCGTTCGGAATGCGGGTGAAATCGGAGGCCGCCTTCTGCTCGGCGCAAAAGGTGCAGTGGTCGGTCGCGGTGGTGTGCAGATTGCCCCCTTGCAGACCGCGCCACAGCGCGGCCTGATGGTGCTTGGCCCGAAACGGCGGGCTCATGACGTGGGCGGCGGCGAAGGCCGCGTCCTCGCTTCGGTACACGCTGTCATCGATCGCCAGGTGGCCGGCCAGCGCCTCGCCGTAGACGCGCTGGCCGTTGGCGCGCGCGCGCGCGATCGCCGCCAGCGACTCTTCGCACGAGACGTGCACGATATACACCGGCGTGTTCAGCACGTTGGCGATGGCGATGGCGCGGTTGGCCGCCTCGGCCTCCACAGCCGGCGGGCGCGACAGCGGATGCGCGGCCGGGCCGGTGACGCCTTTTTTGAGCAGATCCTGCTGCAGCTGGAACACCAGCTCGCCGTTCTCGGCGTGCACGGTCGGCAGCGCGCCCAATTCCAGCGCGCGCGTAAAGCTCTTGATCAGCACCTCGTCGTCGGCCATGATCGCGTTCTTATACGCCATGAAATGCTTGAAGCTGTTGACGCCATGCTCGCGCACCAGCGTGCCCATCTCGGCGTGCACGCTGTCGTCCCACCAGGTGACGGCGACGTGGAAGGTGTAGTCGCCGGCCGATTTTTCGGCCCAGCCGCGCCATTGGTGGTAGGCCTCCAGCAGCGACTGCTTCGGATTCGGAATCACGAAATCCATGATGGTGGTGGTGCCGCCAGCCAGACCGGCCGCCGTGCCGGTGAAGAAATCGTCGGCGGTGACGGTGCCCATGAACGGCAGGTTCATGTGGGTGTGGGTGTCGATCCCGCCCGGCATCACGTACTGGCCGCCGGCGTCGATCACGCGCGCGCCGGCCGGCGCCTCCAGGTTCTCGCCGACGGCGACGATGCGCCCGTCCGAACACAGCACATCGGCGCGAAAGGCACGGTCCGCGTTGACGACGGTGCCGCCGCGAATAATGGTAGTCATCTGCTTCTCCTAGAATCGGGTCAGGGCCGGGCCGCCGCGCGCAGTGCGGGCATGGGCCGGCCCTTCATCATCAAGCCATACACCAGCGCCGAAATCGCGATTCCGACGAACCAGGCATAGGTATAAATCGTTTTCAAAGTGTCGGCCACGCCGCCGAACGACTGCGGGAAGGCCGCGTTCAGGAAGCCCGGGATATTCGGCAGCACGCCGGCCGCGAAGGCCGCCAGCGCGGCGCCGTTCCAGCCTTTGCAGTACGAATAGTCGCCGTCGGCGCGGTACAGCTGGTCGACGTCGAGTTCGGTCTTGCGGATCAGGTAGTAGTCGACGATCAGGATGCCGGCGATCGGCCCGAGCAGGGCCGAGTAGCCGATCAGCCAGGTGAAGATATAGCCCTGGGTCGATTCGAGCAGCTTCCACGGCATCATCGCGATCGCGATCACGGCCGTCAGGCAACCGCCGCCGCGGTACGAGATGCGCTTGGGCGCCAACGACGAGAAATCGTAGGCCGGGCCGACCAGGTTGGCGGCCAGGTTGACGCTGACGGTGTCGATCAACAGGATGATCAGCGCCACCAGCACGGCCGCGCCGGTCATGCGGCTGGCCAGGTCGACCGGGTCCCAGATCGCCTTGCCATACAAGACCACCGAGGCCGAGGTGACGATCACGGCCAGCATGGCCAGCAATCCCATCGGCACCGGCAGGCCGAGCGACTGGCCCAGCACCTGGTCGCGCTGCGACTTGGCGAAGCGGGTGAAGTCCGGGATGTTGAGCGCCAAAGTGGCCCAGAAGCCGACCATCGCGGTGAGCGACGGCCAGAACACGGCCCAGAACTGGCCGGCCTTCTTGCCGCCCTCGATGAACTGGGACGGCTGGTCGAGCAGCGGGCCAAAGCCGCCGGCGCGGTTGTAGGCCCAGCCGAGAAGCACGAAGCAGATCACGATCTTGAGCGGCGCGGTATAGGTTTCCAGTTTGCGGATCGATTCCATGCCGTGCAGGATGTACCAGAACTGGATCGCCCAGAAGGCCAGGAAGCACAGCCCCTGGCTGGCGTTGATGCCGAGGCCGGCGATTTTTTCGCCGCCCAGCTCGTGCCCGAGCAGCACGCCGAGCAGCGTGTAAATCATCTGGCCGCCGAACCAGGTCTGGATGCCGTACCAGCCGCAGGCGACGATGGCCCGCATCAGCGCCGGCAGGCGCGCGCCGGTCGTGCCGAACGAGGCCCGCGCCAGCACCGCGTAGGGGATGCCGTACTTGGCGCCGGCGTGGCCGATCAACAGCATCGGCAGCAGCACGATCGCGTTCGCCAGGAACACCGTCAGCACCGCTTGGTGGCCCGACATGCCGCTGTCGATCAGGCTGGCCGACAGCGTGTAGGCCGGGATGCACATCACCATCCCGACCCACAGCGCGGCGAAGTGATACCAGCGCCAGGTGCGCTGGGCGGCCGTGGTGGGCGCCAGATCGGCGTTCCACAGGCCGGAACTGGCGGACGGCTCAAGGTTCACAGTTCTCTCCAATCGATGACGCGATCCGTGGTGCCGCATCCCGCGTGGGCATCGCCATGCCCACCCTACCCGACCTGCGCCTTCGGATTGCGCGGGTCGGCGCTCCAGTTCATGTACGGCTTGCCGGTGTCCTGCGGCGTCATCGTGATGCAGCCCTGTACCGGGCAGGTGATCTCGCACAGATTGCAGCCGACGCACTCCTGCTCGATCACCTCGTAGCGCCGGGCGCCGGCGGCGTCGATCAGCTGCGCGACGGCCTGGTGCGCGGTGTCCTCGCAGGCCACGTGGCAGCGCCCGCAGCCGATGCAGCTGGCCTGGTCGATGTGCGCGATGACCTGGTAATTCATGTCCAGGTTCTTCCAGTCGGTCGTGTTCGGCACCGCCATGCCGGCGAATTCGGCGATGTTTTTAAAGCCCTTCTCGTCCATCCAGCGCGACAGGCCGTCCTTCATCTGCTCGACGATCCGGAATCCGTTCAGCATGGCCGCCGTGCAGACCTGCACCGAGCCGGCGCCGAGCGCGATGAACTCGGCCGCGTCGCGCCAGTTGCCGACGCCGCCGATGCCCGACAACGGCAAGCCGTGCGTGGCCGGGTCGCGCGCGATCTCGGCCAGCATGTTGAGCGCGATCGGTTTCACCGCCGGGCCGCAATAGCCGCCGTGGGTGCTGAAGGCGCCGACGATGGGACGCGCGATCATGCGGTCCAGGTCGAGCGAGGTGATCGAATTGATCGTGTTGATCAGGGAGATGGCGTCGGCGCCGCCGGCCTTGGCGGCGCGCGCCG
>JACMLV010000621.1 GCA_014379395.1 Burkholderiaceae bacterium | reverse complement strand
CTGGCGACCGCATCGGATGTTGATAAGCCGCTGCTGTCGGCCGGCGCGCTGACGCTCGGGCCGGGCGAGGCGCTGGCCTGGAGCGAGATGGCGCGCGGGCTGCTGCTGCACCGGGTTCGTCTGGAACCGGGCCGGGCCGAAGCCAGCGTCGCCGACTATAAAATCGTCGCCCCGACAGAGTGGAATTTCCATCCGCGGGGCGCGGTTGCGAGTATCCTTGCGCAGTTGCCGGCGACGGCGGAAGACGCGGCGCAGATGGCGCTTCAAAAACGCCGCATCAGCGTGCTGGCGGCCGCCTTCGATCCATGTGTTAGTTACGAAATTGAGTTTGAACATGCATGAAGTCAGTCTGGCCGGCGGCATTCTCGGCATTGCGGAAGATGCGGCCCGGCGCGAGCGTTTCGTCCGCGTCACGCTGCTGCGCCTGGAGGCCGGCGCGCTGTCAGGCGTCGAGCCGCGCGCCTTGCGCTTCGCGCTCGAATCGCTCGCGCCCGGCACCGTGCTGCACGGCGCGCAAATCGAGATCGACACGCCGCCCGGCCAAGCCTGGTGCATGCAGTGCGCGACGACGGTGGTTCTGGCCGCGCGCGGCGACGCCTGTCCCGATTGCGACGGCTATCAGGTGCAGCCGACCGGCGGCACCGAGCTGCGCGTGATCGACATGCTGGTGGAAGACAATTGAATCAGGAGAGAACAGAATGTGCGTAATTTGTGGATGCGGCAGTAAAGACGGTAAAGACGGCGGCGCCGAAGCGGGCCAGGAACACGATCATGGCCACGGGCATAGCCACAGTCACGGGCATGGCCACAGCCATAGTCACGGCCACAGCCACGGCCACGGCCGCGCTCCGCAAGACGGCCAGCTCAAGTACGTCGCCGTGAACCAGTCCAGCGGCGATTTGCACTACGGCGCCGGGCCGGCCCGCACCTCGGTGCCGGGCATGAGCCAGAGCCGCGCCATCAAGATCGAGCAGGACGTGCTGGGCGAGAACAACCGCTACGCGGCGCACAACCGCGCCCATTTCGAGGGCCACGGCATGCTGGCGCTGAATCTGGTGTCCAGCCCCGGCTCCGGCAAAACCACCTTGCTGTGCGCGAGCATTCTGGCGCTGCGCCAGCGCGCGCCGCAGCTGGCGGTCGGCGTGATCGAGGGCGACCAGCAGACCAGCAACGACGCCGACCGCATCCGCGCCACCGGCGCGCCGGCCATCCAGATCAACACCGGCAAGGGCTGCCACCTCGACGCGCAGATGGTCGGCAACGCCTTCGAGCGCCTGCCGATGCACAGCCACGACGATGGCGGCGAGGCGGGCGGCGTGCTGTTCATCGAAAACGTCGGCAATCTGGTCTGCCCGGCGATGTGGGATCTGGGCGAGGCGGCCAAGGTCGCGATCCTGTCGGTGACCGAGGGCGAGGACAAGCCGCTCAAGTATCCCGACATGTTCGCCGCCGCGCGCCTGATGATCCTGAATAAAATCGACTTGCTGCCCTACGTCGATTTCGACGTCGCGCGTTGCATCGAGTACGCGCGCCGCGTCAATCCACAAATCGAAGTGCTGCAACTGTCGGCGCGCAGCGGGCAGGGCATGGACGGCTGGCTGGACTGGATCGAAGCGCAGCGCGGCACCGGAGTCACCGCCGCCGCGGCCGCCGCGCCGGTCGATCCGCTCGCCGAGCGCATCGCCGCGCTCGAACGCGAGCTGGCGCAACTCAAGGGGAAGCAGGGCTAGCGATGGAATTGCACCAGCTGCCGCCGGTCACCGGCCCGCAAGCGACCATCCTCGCCTGCGGCGCCTGGCTGAAGAACACCGCCTGCCTGCTGCAAGGCGACACGGTGCTATGGTCGGCCCCGCACGGCGACCTCGGCGAGCCGGACGCCTGCATCGCGCTGGAACGCTCGGTGTCGGCGCTGGTCGCCCGCGCCACGCTGCGCATCGACGCCGTCGCGCATGATCTGCATCCCGACTTTTTCAGCAGCCAGCTGGCCTGCCAGGTCGCCGCCCAACTGGACGTGCCGGCCATCGCCGTGCAGCACCACCACGCCCACGTCGGCGTGCTGATGGCCGAATACGGGCTGGACGAGCCGGTGCTCGGCCTGACGCTCGACGGCGTCGGCTTGGGCACCGACGGCGTGTCCTGGGGCGGCGAGCTGCTGTTCGTCGAGCGTGGCCACTGGGAGCGCTGCGGCCATTTGCGCGCCTTGCCGCTGGCCGGCGGCGACACCGCCGCGCGCGAACCGTGG
>JACMLV010000620.1 GCA_014379395.1 Burkholderiaceae bacterium | reverse complement strand
CCGGCGCGGCGCGGGAAAAGCCGGCGCCGCTGGCTGACCTGCTCGGCAACGAGAGCTGGCGGGCCAGCCGCTACGGCGTGCTGCAAACGGTGGCGCTGCTGGCCGAATTCTTCCCGCCCTTGAACGCCTACGTCAGCGCCGGCGCGGCCGCGCCGATCGCGCTCGCGCCGCAGGCGCTGCCGGCGTTCCTGTTCGACACCCTGCCGATCATCCGCCTGCTCGGCATCCGCGCGCTGCTGCCGAAGGCGCTCGACCGCCTGCTGCGGCCGAAGCTGTCGATGAAGGTCGAGGCCAAGGGCGCGCCCGCGTCCGGGCTGCTGAACGCGGCCGACCTGTTCCGCTTCGACTGGACGGTGGCCATCGGCGCCGCCCAACTGAGCCCGGCCGAATTCGAGCAACTGGTCGCGCGCGCCGAGGGCGTGATCCAGTTCAAGGGCGAGTACGTCTACCTCGATCCGCTCGAGATCGCCAAGCTGCGCGCCCAGCTCGAACGCCCGCCGCAGCCGGACGGCGCCGAGCTGCTGCGCATCGCGCTGGCCGAGGAGTACGGCGGCGCCCCGGTGCTGCTCGACGCCGACGCGCGCGCCGTCATCAAGCAGCTCACCGAAATCGGCCCGGTGGCGCCGCCGGCCGGGCTCAACGCCGCGCTGCGGCCGTACCAGGAGCGCGGCTACGCCTGGCTGCACCGCAACCTGCGCGCCGGCTTCGGCAGCGTCATCGCCGACGACATGGGCCTGGGCAAGACGCTGCAGGTGATCGCCACGCTGCTCAAGCTCAAGGAGGAGGGCGCGCTCGAGGCCGGCAAGGCGCTGGTGATCGTGCCGACCAGCCTGCTCACCAACTGGGCGCGCGAGATCGCCCGCTTCGCGCCCGGCCTGTCGACCGAGGTGTTCCACGGCGCCGCGCGCGCGCTCGCCAAGGGCCGCCCCGACGTGCTTTTGACCACCTACGGCATGGCGCGCGCCGACCTGGCCAAGCTGAAAAAGCTCGACTGGCGCGTGGTCGTCGTCGACGAGGCGCAAAACATCAAGAACCCGGCGGCGGCCCAGACCAAGGCCGTCAAGGCGATCCCGGCCGGCGCCTTCATCGCCATGAGCGGCACCCCGGTCGAGAACCGGCTGTCCGAATACTGGAGCATCATGGACTTCGCCAACCGCGGCATGCTCGGCACCCTTGCCGGCTTCGACAAGGAGTTCGCCGCGCCGATCCAGAGCCGGCACGACCGCCAGGTGGCGCAGCGCTTTCAGCGCGTGACGGCGCCGTTCCTGCTGCGCCGCCTCAAGTCGGACAAGAGCGTCATCAGCGACCTGCCCGACAAGATCGAACAGGACCAGTACTGCGAGCTGTCCGGCGAGCAGAGCGCGCTGTACGAATCGGTGCTGCGCGAGGCGCTGCGCGTGATCGCGGGCGAATCCGACGCCTTCCAGCGCCAGGGGCTGGTGCTGCAGATGATCATGGCGCTCAAGCAGATCTGCAACCACCCGGCCCAGTACCTCAAGCTGGGCGCCGGGGAGGCCGAGCGCTCGGGCAAGGCCCAGCTGTTCCTCGAACTGCTCGACGCGATCCACGCCAGCCACGAGAAGGTGATCGTGTTCACCCAGTTCCGCGAGATGGGCGAATTGTTGGCCGGCTGGATCGGGCAGCGCTTCGGGCGCGCGCCGCAGTTCCTGCACGGCGGCGTGGCGCGCAAGAGGCGCGACGAGATGGTCGAGCGCTTTCAGAACGACCGCACCGAGCGCGTCTTCCTGCTGTCGCTGAAGGCCGGCGGCACCGGGCTGAACCTGACGGCCGCCTCGAACGTGATCCATTACGACCTGTGGTGGAACCCGGCCGTCGAGGCGCAGGCGACCGACCGCGCCTACCGCATCGGCCAGTTGCGCAACGTGCAGGTGCACCGCCTGATCACGCGCGCCACCTTCGAGGAGAAGATCAACGACATGATCGCCGCCAAGCGCGGCCTGGCCGACCTGACCGTCGGCGCCGGCGAGCAGTGGATCGGCAACCTGAGCAACGCCGAGCTGAGGGACGTGTTCAGCCTGCGCTGAGGCTGCGGGCGATTAATGCAATAATGCAACGAACGCTTTCGCGCCCCTCTTTTGATAAAGGAAATGCATATGTCGTATTCGGCAGCGGTGGACGAAGGCTTGGCGCTGGAAGACGTTGTCAGCCCGGTCGTGGCGCAGGTGCGGCTGGCGATCGGCCTGCTGCAAGGGGCGCTGCTGTATTGGCTGTACCGCAGCGCGCGCGAAAACGTCTGGCCGGCGACCGAATCCTATCTGTTCGCGCCGCTGGTGCTGGTCGGGCTGCTGGTGCCGGTGCTGCTGATCGCCAGCCTGGGGCACCTGCCGGCCAAGAAGGCGGGCCTCTGGGCACTGGCGGCGGGCGGCATCCTGGTCGCGCTGGCCTTGCACGACACCTGGCGCGGCGGCGCCGGACAAGGCCCTTGGGGCTCGGTCGGCGCCGCCAGGCATTTTCCGTCCGGGCTGCTGATCGGGTTCAGCATGGCCGCTTTCTACATCGCCCATGCGCTGGTCGCGGCCGGCTCGTATGACGGCCGCCGCGTCGCCCGCTACCCGACCTACTTCGAACAGGGCTGGAAGCTCGCCATCCAACTGAAATTTTCCGGCTTCTTCGTCGCCGTGCTGTGGGCCGTGCTGGGCCTGGGTTCGGCCCTGTTCATGCTGGTCAAGCTCGACTTCCTGCGCGAGTTGCTGACCAAATCCTGGTTCGCCATACCGGTCAGCTGTTTCGCGTACTCGTGCGCGATGCACCTGTGCGACGTGCGGCCGGGCATCGTGCGCGGCATCCGCACCTTGGCGCTGGTGCTGCTGTCGTGGATCTTGCCGGTGGCGGCGCTGCTGGTCGGCGGCTTTTTGCTCAGTCTGCCGTTCACCGGCCTGGAGGCGTTGTGGGCCACGCGCAGCGCCACCGCCGTCCTGCTCGGCACCTCGGCCCTGCTGGTGGTGCTGATCAACGCCGCCTTCCAGAACGGCGAAGCCGGCCCGGGCGTGGCGCGCGTCATCCGCGCCAGCGCCCGCGTCGCCGCCTTGTTGCTGCTGCCGCTGGTCGGCATCGCCGTCTACGCGCTGGCTCTGCGGGTCGGCGAGTACGGCTGGACCAGCGACCGCATCATCGCCGCCGCCTGCCTGCTGGTCGCGAGCTGCTACGCGCTGGGCTATTTCTGGACCGCCATCCAACGCGATAGCTGGCTGGGGCCGGTCGCCAACGTCAACGTGGCGACGACCTTCCTGACCCTGGGCGTGTTGCTGGCCTTGTTCTCGCCGCTGTTCGACCCGGCCCGGCTGTCGGTCGCCAGCCAGATGGCGCGCCTGGAGGCCGGCAAGGTCGGCGCCGACCAATTCGATTTCGACTATCTGCGCTTCGAGGGCGCGCGCTATGGACGGCAGGCGCTCGAGCGGCTGAAGGCGGGCGCGCAGGGGCCGGACGGGGCGGCGATCCGCGAAAAGGCGGCGCTGGCGCTGGCCAAGGAGCAGCGCGGGATGCCAGCGCAAGCGGCGAAGCTGACCGCCGCCGCGATCGCCGCCAACCTGAAGGTGTGGCCGGGCACGGCGCGCTTGCCGGAAAGTTTTCTGCGTCAGGACTGGAATGGCTTCAAGCGCCCGTGGTACTTGCCGCGATGTATGAAAGAGGCCGGCCAGAGCTGCGACGCCTACCTGTTCGACGTCAACGGCGACGCGCGGCCCGAGATCTTGCTCATCGCGGAAGCGCCGAGGAACGAATCGGCCGTGTTCGAGGAGGGCGGGGACGGCGGCTGGGTCGGCATCGGGCAACTCGCGCCGAATGTCACGCAATGCGCGCCGCTATTGGAAAAATTGCGCGCCGGCCGGTTCCAACTGGTCGCGCCCCGGGTCCAGGATTTGGAGGTCGACGGCCAGCGCGTTCACATCCTGCCGGACCGGGCCGCCGAACCGTTCGTCTGCGACGCGGCGTCGAAGCCGTAGCCGGAGGGGCGCGCGCCGATGCGAGGCGCCCCCCAGTGTCTTGAGTCGGACGGGAGTTCGTCGGAGCCAGGCCGGACCTTTATATTTTTTCGCGTCCGCGAAATTCTTCAAGCCAGCAGCCATTCGGCGCTTTTTTGCGTTCGTCATGCATGGCGTCCGGCGCCAGATCGCGTTGCCGAGTCTCGTCACCGCACCTCAACCATCAGTGCCGCGCTCGCGGAAGCCTCGGCGCCCCCGCCACACGCCGAATTGATGCATCTGTGGAAATAATGCCATAATGCAACTAGCGCCTTTCGCGCCCCTCTTCTGGAAAAGGAAATGCGTATGTCGCAATCGGCGGCGGTGGACGAAGGCTTGGAACCGGATGACGTCGTCAATCCGCTGGTCGCTCCAGTGCGGCTGGCGATCGGCCTGCTGCAAGGGGCGCTGCTGTATTGGCTGTATCGCAGCGCGCGCGACCATCTGTGGCCGTCGACGGAGCCCTATCTTTTCGCGCCGCTGGTGCTGGTCGGCCTGCTGGTGCCGGTGCTGCTGATCGCCAGCCTGGGGAACCTGCCGGCGAGGAAGGCGGGCCTCTGGGCGTTGTCGGCGACCGGCATTCTGATCGCGCTGGCCTGGCACGACACTTGGCGCGGCGGCGCCGGACAGGGCCTTTGGGGCGCGGTCGGCAGCGGCTGGCATCTTCCTTCCGGGCTGCTGGTGCTGGCCAGCGCGGCCGGCTTGTTTCTCGCCCAGACGCTGGTGACGGCCGCCGCCAACGACGGCCAGCGCATCGCCCGCTACCCGACCTATTTCGAGCTGGCCTGGAAGCTCGCCATCGAGCTCAAGTTCTCCGGGTTCTTCCTGGCCACTCTGTGGGCTGTGCTGTGGATGGGCGCGCTCCTGTTCATGCTGATCAAGTTGAATTTCCTGCAAGAATTGCTGACCAAGGCCTGGTTCGTCATACCGGTGAGTTGCTTCGCGTACGCATGGGCGATGCACCTGTGCGACGTGCGCCCCGGCATCGTGCGCGGCATACGCATGATGGCGCTGGCGTTGATGTCGTGGTATCTCCCGGTGGCGGTCCTGATGGTTGGTGGCTTTTTGTTCAGTTTACTCTCCACCGACCTGGCTACCCTGTGGGGCACGCGCAGCGCCACCACCGTCCTGCTCGGCTCGGCGGCCATGCTGGTCAAGCTGATCAACGCCGCCTTCCAGGACGGCGAAGCCGGCGCGGGCGTCAATGTGCTGGTGCGCGTCAGCGCCCGCGTCGCCGCCTTGTTGCTGCTGCCGGTCTGCGGCGTCGCGGTCTACGCGCTGGGCCTGCGGGTGCGCGAGTATGGCTGGACCGGCGACCGCGTCATCGCGGCGGCCTGCCTGCTGGTGGCGTGTTGCTACGCGCTGGGCTATTTCTGGGCCGCGCTCCGCTTCGACAGCTGGCTGGGGCCGATCGCCAAGGTCAACGTGGCGACCACGTTCGTGATCCTGGCCGTCTTGCTGGCCTTGTTCTCGCCGGTGGCCGACCCGGCCCGCTTGTCGGTGGCCAGCCAGATGGCGCGCCTGAACGCCGGCGAGGCCGATGCCGCCACCTTCGATTTCGACTACCTGCGCGCCCACGGCGCGCGCTATGGCCGGCGCGCGCT
>JACMLV010000619.1 GCA_014379395.1 Burkholderiaceae bacterium | reverse complement strand
CGCGGTGCGCTCCGGCCACCACTGCGCGCAGCCGATCCTGCGCCGCTTCGGGCTGGAAACGACGGTGCGCCCGTCGCTGGCGTTCTACAACACCTGCGAAGAAGTCGACCGCCTGGTCGCCGTCGTGACCCGGCTGGCGGGCCACCGACGGCTGGCGCACTAAGCCGCGTTTGGCTAACCCGCATCCCGGTGCGGAATATGTATCCGCCAGATGCGGAAAATGCCGTTCAGTCGAGACTGAGCGGCATTTTTATTTTCAAGACCTGGAAACAACAAAATAGGCCCGCTTTTCGTAGGGTGGGCACGCTTTTGTGCCCACGCGAACACACGCACGGCGCGGGCACAAAACCTGCCTCAGCGGCCCCGTAATCACGACAGCGCCCGATGCTTCTGCGGCATATGTTGGCTGGCGAACAGTGCCCGAGCAACAGCGCGGGTAATGTTGGCCCCTCAACATAAAACTAGGAGTTGGCCATGACCAAGCACACGAACGACCCGAAGGAACAGCAACAGCGCGAAGCCGAACAAGCCCAGCAGGAAGCGACCAAGAACAAGCAGCAGGCCGAGGCGAAGGAAGTGGCCGGTCGTCACAAGAACGACGGACCTAAGGATCACAAGGGCGCCGACAAGGGTCCGCGCGGCCAGTAAATCGGCCTGACGAGTTCGGAGCGAACTCGTCGAGATTTAACGATTGAGCCGGCGGCCGCCGAAGGTGAGCCGCCGAAGCGCAAGATCAGCCGGCGCAATGCACCGGCACCAGCGAGAAGACGCTTGCCGCAACGGGCAGGCCTCCGATTAGCAACCTGTTCCTCGCAACACACTCCCGCTCGGCCCCGGCTTTTCGGGCGACCGCAGCGCTCGGCTCATTGCCGACAGCCACCACAATTTCAATCCTGTGCAAGCCAAGTTCGCGAAAGCCGAATTCAGACAGCGCAGCGACGCAAGCCGAAGCCACGCCCTTGCGCTGCTGCGACTGGCGCACCCAATAGCCGAGGTTGCAGTAGGCATTGCGCCGGACGATCAGATTGAGGCCAGCTCCGCCGAGGAAATCATTCCCGTCCTCGGAGAACACGCCGAATTCGAAAGCCGTGCCCGCCGCCCTATCCTTGCGGCACGCCTCGAACCAATCGAGCGCCTCGGCTTCGGTGTATCCCGCGTGGCACCAGGGCATCCACGCGCCAACGGTTTGTAACGACTCGCAAACCGCCTGCGCGAACTGAGGCGCGTCGCGTTTCTCGAACGGTCGCAGCAAAAGACCGGGAGCATGAATATCCTGATGCTTGCCCATTTACGCGATCCGCCTCGCCGAGCGCCACAGCGCCGCCACGCGGGCGAAAAACGCACCGCTGAAAACGCCATAGCAAACGCTGGTGGTGACGATAAAGGCCGACTGATTGACGACCGGAAGATGACGCGCCTGCGCCACAGCCACCGCATATTTTGTAAAAAAAATAGCCATCATCAAAGCCAAAGGAATCCAGCTGCCCGGCACGAAGAACGATTTGGTTTCAGGCGAATAACTGACGTTGCGCTGCTTGCTGAAGATGACGCCCAGCCAGCCAGCCGCCACGGCGCCGGCCAGCCAAAAAGCAAGGCCAAAAAAGGAAAAGGCGGAAAGCACACCGTACAAAGACAGCGCAATCAGCGCCGCCGGAGTGATCGCCACCCGGCTGCGGCCAACCGTTCTATCCCGGCTCTGGAAATATCCCAGGGCGATCAACGCAAAGAAAAGAATGAA
Source organism: Burkholderiaceae bacterium (assembly GCA_014379395.1). Lineage (GTDB taxonomy): Bacteria > Pseudomonadota > Gammaproteobacteria > Burkholderiales > Burkholderiaceae_D > Janthinobacterium. The sequence goes on along the minus strand of JACMLV010000619.1, from coordinate 1,990 downwards.
CACCCATGTGGGCGTCCCCCTCAAAATAAAAATCAGCAACGGCACCTCCCTGTTTCAATATCAATATTTCAACCACCGTCCGAGCTCTGATCGGAGGCCGGGCCGAAGCAATATAGCTATTTATTCAAGGAAAGTAATCAAATAAATGCACGTAACGATATAAACAAAATGCGCGCTGCGGGCACCGATGAGGGCGTGGAATTCCTGTGGGAACGCGTGGCCTTCGCGCCGCCGTAGCGACACTTGAGACAGGCCACCGTTTCAAAGCGCTCGGCCTGAATCGGTCAGTCAAATTGCTGCTCATGTGTTCGGTTTTGCGCAGCCGCTGCGGCGCTTGGTGCAGGCACTGCTTGCGTCCGCTATGAGAGCCGTTGGCACGAAGGCTGCTATTACCTCTTGGATATCTGCAATCCAAACACTGTCCATCAGCCCAATAAGCCATAAACGACAGTTATCCATGAGAGCCAAACATGCCCGCACCTGATCTTGCAGCATCCGCCAATCCGTCAGCAACAAACCTCCAAATTAAACTGCTGGTCGCCGTCCTCGCCTGCTGCGCGCTGAACGCCTCGGCCGCGCCGAGCGTCTTCCCCACCGGCACCACGCGCTACGATCCGGCGCGCGCCTTCAACTCCTACGTGCTGTTCACCGGCGGCGACAACGTCGCCCGCCTGATCGACATGAACGGCAATCCGGTGCGCCAGTGGCCCGACGCCGCCGCCCATAGTTCGGCAATCGATCCGGTCGTCAATGGCGGCCAGCTCGGCCATGTGTTCGTCACGCTCTCGACCGCCTCCGGCGCCGGCACCGACCTCGTTCCGGGCCGGGTCAACGCGCGCATTTCGCACGCGGTCGGGGAACTCGACTGGGACGGCAAGACGGTCTGGCAATTCGGCGACCAGGCGCCCGGCGGCCACGCGCAGCAGCATCACGATTGGGCGCGCCTGCCCAACGGCAATACGGTGCTGCTGGCCAATCTGGCGCACGCGGTGCCCGGCTTCAAGCAGCCGAAGGTGCTCGACGATGTGATCTATGAGGTCGACCGGGCCGGCGCCGTGGTCTGGCGATGGGTCGCCTCCGAGCATCTCGACGAGTTCGGCTTCACGCCGCAGGAGTTGGCGCTGATAAAAAATGCCGACACGGCCGATTATCTGCATCTGAACAATATGAAGGTGCTCGGCCCGAACCGCTGGTTCGACGCGGGCGACCAGCGCTTTCACCCGGACAATCTGATGGTCGATTCGCGCGACGCCAATGTCATCGCGATCATCGACAAGCGCAGCGGCAAGGTGGTGTGGACGCTCGGTCCGCGCTTCGCCGCGACGCCGCCGGCCGGCGCCGCGCGCAAGCTGCCGCGCCCGGTCGACCAGATCAGCGGCCAGCACGACGCGCACTTGATTCCTCCCGGCCTGCCCGGCGCCGGCAATTTGCTGGTGTTCGACAACCAGGGCGAGGCCGGCTATCCGCGCGCGGCGCTGACGGTCACGGGCGGTTCTCGCGTGCTGGAGATCGATCCGGTGCGCAAGGAGATCGTCTGGCAGTACACGGCCGACGATTCCGGCGGCCCCGGCTGGAGTTTCCGCAGCACGCACATCAGCAATGCGCGCCGCCTGCCCAACGGCAACACCTTCATCGACGAGGGCCAGTTCGGGCGCTTTTTCCAGGTCACGCCGAAGGGCGAGATCGTGTGGGAATACGTGAATCCGTATCCGCGCCGCACCAAGAGCGCGGCGGGCGGGGCGGAGGTCGTCAATTACCAGTCGTATCGCGCCCAGCCGGTGCCGTATGCGTGGGTGCCGGCCGCCACGCCGCGCACGGAGTTGGCCGTCGGCGCGACCGAGCCGAGCCAATTTCACATCCAGCCGGCCGCGCGCCAGTAGAAGGGATTCCATGTTTTTTGCAGAGAAATATGTTTCGTTCGGCCTCGCCGCGGCGCTGTGGTTCGGTGTCGCCGGCGCGGCGTTTGGCAATGGCGCGGAGCTGGCGGCGG
>JACMLV010000618.1 GCA_014379395.1 Burkholderiaceae bacterium | reverse complement strand
CGATCTTCGGGCACACCTCGTCGCGCCAGCGGTGGCCGGAGAAGATGCCGAAGTGGCCGGTGCCGTCGACCACCATGTGCTGCTTGTTCGATTCCGGAATCGACGAGCACAGCGCATGCGCGGCCTCGGTCTGGCCCAGGCCGCAGATATCGTCCTTGCCCCCTTCGATGGTCAACAGGGCGGTGCTCTGGATGTCCTGCGGGCGCACCCGCTTGCCGTCCACGTCCCACTCGCCGCGCGGCAGGTCGAAGTCCTGGAACACCACCTTGATGGTCTCCAGATAAAACTCGGCGTCCAGGTCGAGCACCGCGTTGTACTCGTCGTAGAACTTCAGGTGCGCGGTGCCGGGACGGCCGGCGGCGCGGTCCTTGAAGAAGTTGAGGTAGCTTTTCGAGTGCTTGTCCGGATTCATGGCGACGAAGGCCGAGTATTGCAAAAAGCCCGGATAGACCTTGCGCCCGGCGCCCGGATAGTTGTCCGGCACCTTGTAGATCACGTTGTCCTCGAACCACGAATGCGGCTTCTCCATGGCCAGCTTGTTGACCTTGGTCGGCGACAGGCGGCAATCGATCGGGCCGGCCATCAGCGTCATGCTGCGCGGCAGCGCTTCGCCGGCGCTGGCCATCAGCGACACCGCGCCCAGCACCGGCACGGTCGGCTGGCAGATCGCGATCACGTGCACGTCCGGACCCAACAGGCGGATGAAGTCCTGCACATAGTGCACATAGTCGTGCAGATGGAACGCGCCCTGTTCGACCGGCACGGTGCGCGCGTCGACCCAGTCGGTGATGTAGACGTCATGGCCGTGTAGCAGGCCGCGCACGGTCTCGCGCAGCAGCGTGGCGTAGTGGCCCGACAGCGGCGCCACCAGCAGCACGGTCGGGTGCGCTTCGCCGGCCCGTTGTTGCGGCGTCAGCTTCTTGGTGAAGTGGCGCAGGTTGCAAAACGGCTTCTGGCTGACGATGGCCTCGCTGATGGCGACGTCCTCGCCCTTGAACAGGGTCGATTCGATCTCGAATTGCGGCTTGCCGTAGTTCTTGCCGAGGCGAACCAGCAGGTCGCAGCCGGCGGCGATGTCTTGCGAAATGGGCGTGTAGGCGAACGGGGAAATCGGGGCCGAGAGCAACTTGGCCGTCATCTCGGCCCATTGCAGCAAAGGCTGGATCGCAGCGCTCTGCGTTTCGTGCATTTTGTATAGCATGTGTTCTCTTTATATGGTGTGGCAGGTGTGCTTCGGAATAGGGAAAGTCAGGTGGTCAGCAGGCGCACCGCGTCGGCCGCGGCGACGCGGCCCTCGTCGGTCGGCACGACCCAGATTTCGACCGGGCTGCCGGCCGCGTGGATGGCGCAAATGGCGTCGCCGTTGGCGGCCAGGTTGGCTTGCGGATCGATCTGCACGCCGAGGTAGGCCAGCGCCTCGCAGGTGCGCTGGCGCAGCGCCGCGTCGTGCTCGCCGATGCCGCCGGTGAAGGCCAGCACGTCGAGGCCGCTCATGCAGGCGGTGAGCGCGCCCGCTTCGCGCACCAGGCGGTGGATGAAGATGTCGATCGCCAGAATGGCGGCCGGATCGTCGCTGCCGTGCAGGGTGCGCATGTCGGCCGAGATGCCGGAAATGCCGCGCAGGCCGGATTCGCGGTACAGCGTGCGCTCCAGGTCTTGCCAGCTCCAGCCCTGGCGCAGCAGGTGCAGCAGCACGCCGGGGTCGAGGGCGCCGGAGCGGGTGCCCATCACCAGCCCGTCGAGGGCGGAAAAGCCCATCGTGGTGGCGACGCTTTGTCCACCCCGCATGGCGCAGGCGCTGGCGCCGTTGCCCAGGTGGGCCATCAAGACGCGCGCCTTGCCGAGTGTCGACTGTTGCGCCAGGCGCTCGGCGACGTAGCGGTAGGACAGGCCGTGGAAGCCGTAGCGCCGGATGCCCTGCGCGCGCAGCGCCTTGGGCAGCGCGAACGTGTATTCGACTTCCGGCAGCGTGGCGTGGAAGGCGGTGTCGAAGCAGCCGATCTGCGGCAGGTCCGGGTAGCTGCGGCGGAACGCGTGCACGCCTTCGAGGTTGTGCGGCTGGTGCAGCGGCGCCAGGGAGCACAGCGTGGTCAGGTAGGCGATCGTCTCGTCGTCGAGCAGCACCGATTCGGAATAGCGCTCGCCGCCGTGCACGATGCGGTGCGCCACGGCGATGATGCGGACATGGCCGACGTGGCGCGCCAGCACGCCGTTCAGGGCCAGCAGCGCGCGCTCGAAGCTGTCGCCTTCGCCCGCCTCCAGCGTCTCGGTGCTGTTGCCGTCGTCGGTGCACAGGCGGATCAACGGCGTGCCGCCGGCCTCCAGGCCTTCGATGTTGCCGCTGATGTGCGACGCCTCGACCAGCCCGTCGTGCGCCGGATACAGCGCGAATTTCAATGACGAGGAGCCGGCGTTGACGGCCAGGATCGCCTCTTCCATCGGCGCGCTCACGGCTGCACCTTGCGGTAGTGGTGCGCCAGCAGCTTGGCCAGCGCGGCCGAGGCCACGCGCGCGTTGGCGCCGTCGGCGCGGCTGGTCAGCGCGATCGGCACGCGCGCGCCCAGCACCACGCCGCAGGTGGTGGCGCCGGCCAGGTATTCGAGCTGCTTGGCGAGCATGTTGCCCGACTCCAGGTCGGGCACGATCAGGATGTCGGCGTTGCCGGCCACCTCGGACTTGATGCCCTTGATGCGCACCGCCTCCATCGAGACCGCGTTGTCGAAGGCCAGCGGGCCGTCGAGCGTGCCGCCGGTGATCTGGCCGCGGTCGGCCATCTTGCACAGCGCCGCCGCGTCCAAGGTCGACTGCATCTTGACGTTGACCGTCTCGACGGCGGCCAGGATCGCCACCTTCGGCTGCGGCACGCCGAGCGCGTGCGCCAAGGTGATCGCGTTTTGCACGATGTCGGCTTTTTCTTCCAGCGTCGGATGGATGTTGAGCGCGGCGTCCGAGATCAACAGCGGCTTGTCGTACATCGGCACGTCGAAGCGGAACACGTGCGACAGGCGGCGCTTGGTGCGCATCGGCCGCGCGACCACCACCGCGTGCATCAGTTCGTCGGTGTGCAGGCTGCCCTTCATCAGGGCCTCGACGTCGCCGGAGACGGCCAGCTCGACGGCGCGCTCGGCCGCCTCGACGCTGTGCGAGACGGGGATGATTTCAATTCCGGTCAAGTCGAGTCCGGCGGCCTCGGCCACCGAACGCAGCTTGGCCTCCGGGCCGATCAGGACCGGCACGATCAGGCCGTGGCGGCCGGCGTCGAGCGCGCCGCGCAGCGATTCGGTGTCGCACGGATGCACCACCGCGCAGCGCACCGCCTCGAGGTGGCTGACCGAGGCGAGCAGGGCGTCGAGCCGCACTTGCGGATCGAAGCTGCGCCATTGCTCCACTTGCATGGCCGGGCGGCGCACCTTCTGGGTCGGCGCCAGCACCACGGCGGTGCCCGAGAGCACCGTCTCGCCGCTCTGGTTGATCACCTGGCAGTCGAGCGAGACGCGCTTTTCGGCGTCGTCCTTGGCCGTCACGGTGGCCGTCACGGTCAGGGTGTCGCCGACGCGCACCGGCAACTTGAAGTGCAGCATTTGTTCGACATACACGGTGCCGGGGCCGGGGAAGACCGTGCCCAGCAGGCTGGAAATGAGCGTGCCGCCCCACATGCCGTGGCCGGTGACGCCGTGCGCCATCGTCTCGCTGGCATAGCCCTCGTCGACGTGGGTCGGATTGATGTCGCCCGAGACGGCCGCGAAGGCCTGGATGTCGGACAGGGTCAGGGTGCGCACCTGGCGCGCCGACTGGCCGATCTTCAATTCGTCATAGGTGATGTTTTCTACAAATTCTTGGGTGCCTTGACTTGCATGCATTGAATGGGTACTCCGAAATGATGCTGGTGGGAAGG
>JACMLV010000617.1 GCA_014379395.1 Burkholderiaceae bacterium | reverse complement strand
GGTCACGCCCAGATCGGCGGCGCGCGCAAAGTCGGGCCGCACGATGATCTCGGGGCGCACCAGCGAGGCGCTCGAACTGACATTGCCCACCCCTTTCAGGGTGCGCAATTCGCGCTCGACTTTTTGCGCCGCTTCCTGCAGCGCCACCGAATCTTCGCTGCGCAGTACCAGTTGCATCTTGACGCCGGTATCGGGTGGGCCCACGTTAAAGCGCGCACCCGGAATCTCGCCTAGTTTGGCGCGGATCTGCGATTCGATGTCGGGCAGGGACTCCTTGCGCTCGTTGCGGTGCACGGTGGTCAGGGTCAGGATCGCGCGCCGCGCCTCGGCCGATGCGCCGGGGGCGAATGCGTCGCCGCTGGAGCCGCCGCCGATCGAGCTGAACACGCCTTTCACGCCTTTCACTTCCATCGCAGCCAAGCGCGCACGCTCGGCCACCAGGCGCGTCTCGGCCAGGGTGGAACCGGGCGGCAGCTCGACGTTGATCTGGGTCTGGGCGCGGTCGGCGGCCGGCACGAAGCCGGTCGGCAGCAGCGGCACCAGCATGATCGAGCCGATGAAGAAGGCGGCCGCCGCCGCGCCGGTGACGGCGCGGTGCGTCAGGCACCAGCGCATCACGCGGATGTAGCGCCGCATCAGCCAGCCGTCCTCTTCCTCCTTGTGCGGCAGCGCCTTGAGCAGGTAGGCCGCCATCATCGGCGTGAGCAGGCGCGCCACCACCAGCGACGCCAGCACCGCCAGCACGGCGGTCCAGCCGAACTGCTTGAAGAACAGGCCCGGCACGCCGCCCATGAAGGCGGTCGGCAGGAACACCGCGACCAGCGCGAAGGTGGTGGCGATCACCGCCATGCCGATCTCGTCGGCCGCCTCCATCGCCGCCTGCATCGGCGTCTTGCCCATGCGCAGGTGGCGCGAGATGTTTTCGATTTCGACGATGGCGTCGTCGACCAGCACCCCGACCACCAGGGCCAGCGACAGCAGCGTGACGGTGTTGAGGGTGTAGCCGAACCAGTAGATGCCGAGGAAAGCGGGCATCACCGACAGCGGCAGCGCGGCGGCGGCCACCAGGGTGGCGCGCCAGTCGCGCAGGAACCACCACACCACCAGCACCGCCAGCAGCGCGCCCTCGTAGAGCAGCTCCATCGAGCCCTGGAAGTTCTCCTCGACCGGGAAGGCGTTGTCGATCACCTGTTTCAGTTCGACGTTCGGAGTCGTTTTCCGCAGCTCGGCCACGGCGGCGCGCGCGCCGTTGGCGACCGCCACTTCGCTGGCGCCCTTGGTGCGGAAGATCTCGAAGCCGACCACGCTCTTGCCGTCCTGCTCGGCCAGCGAGCGCGGCTCGGCGACGGTGTCGGTGACGGTCGCGACCTGGTCGAGCCGGACGTGGCGTCCGTCCGGCAGCGGCATGTCGATGGCGGCCAGTTCGGCCGCGCTCTTGACGGTGGCGATGGTGCGCACCGACTGCTCGGCGCCGCTGACGTCGCCGCGCCCGCCGGGCGCTTCGCGCTGGACATTGCGCAGCTGGCGCGACACATCGACCGCCGCCACCTTGAG
>JACMLV010000616.1 GCA_014379395.1 Burkholderiaceae bacterium | reverse complement strand
GTCGAGCGAATTGCGGCAGACTTCATCGAAACCGAGCGTCTTGGCGACGCGTTCGCGGTCGATCGGGAAAGTGGTGCCAGCCAGCGCGGCCGCGCCCAGCGGCAGGCGGTTGACGCGGCGCCGGCAGTCGCGCATGCGCTCGGCATCGCGGCCGAACATTTCGACGTAGGCCAGCATGTGGTGGCCGAAGGTGATCGGCTGCGCCACCTGCATGTGGGTGAAGCCGGGCATGATGGTGTCGGCGTGCGCCTCGGCCAGGTCGAGCAGGGCGCCGCGCAGGGTGCCGAGCAGGGCGTCGATGTCGTCGATGGCGGCGCGCACGCACAGGCGGATGTCGGTGGCGACCTGGTCGTTGCGCGAGCGGCCGGTGTGCAGGCGCTTGCCGGCGTCGCCGACGAGCTCGGTGAGCCGCTTTTCGATGTTCAGGTGGACGTCTTCCAGGTCGAGCAGCCATTCGAAGCTGCCGGCGGCGATCTCGGCGCCGATCTGGCTCATGCCGCGGTTGATCTCGGCGTAGTCGACGTTGCTGATGATGCCTTGCGCGTGCAGCATTTCGGCGTGCGCGAGCGAGCCTTCGATGTCGAACGGCGCCAGGCGCTTGTCGAAAAAGACCGAGGCGGTGTAGCGCTTGACGAGCTCCGACACCGGCTCGGAGAATCGGGCCGACCAGGCTTCGCTTTTTTGGGAGAGTTGTGCAGTCATTAATCTATTTCCGGTTGTCTATGGCTGATTATAATCAAGCTTTGCGCGCGCGCGGGCAATTCCATGATTGTAACGTGGGCGGCGCCGCGCGGCGGGCCGAATGCGGCAGCCCGGAAAACGGCGACGACGCCCGGGGGCGCCGTTTTTCCGACATTTCACACAGCGATATTCTGTTTCCGAGTTGCAATTTTGGTGTAGAATTTACGCGCTGTCGGGCGGTATTCAAAAATATCGTTTTTATAATTGCAATAACGCGTTGCCAATCTTCCATCGGCAGCCGCGTCCTTGACACATGAACTGGAACGCCGGATGGCGCGCCGGCTCGATTTTTCGCGGTGCCATTCCGGTCGCGCCCGACTTTTTCTAAGAAAGAACCCTATGTATCGCCTCTCCAATATGAGAATTTGGGTGCAGTTGCTGATGATCATCGGCGTGGCCCTGCTGTTCGTCTGGACCGGGGTGATCGCGTGGCAGACCCATGTTTACCGCGAAACGACGATCGGCCAGGCGCGCGGCTTCTCGCTGAGCATGCACGAGGCGACCATGGCCGGCCTGACCGGCATGATGGTGACCGGCACGGTGGGCCAGCGCGGCGTGTTCCTCGACCAGCTCAAGCAGCTCAACGCGATCCGCGAGGTGCGCGTGATGCGCGGCGCCGCGGTCAGCAAGCTGTTCGGGCCGGGCAACGCGGCCGACGCGGCCAACCTGCCCGACGAGCTCGAAAAGCAGGTGCTCGAGAGCGGCAAGGAGATCGTGCGGGTCGAATCCGACAGCAAGGGCGAATACCTGCGCGCGGTGCGCCCGGCCCTGGCCAAGAGCAACTACCTGGGCAAGAACTGCATCTCCTGCCACCAGGTGGCCGAAAACACCGTGCTCGGCGTGGTCAGCATGAAAATCTCGCTCGACGAGGCCAACGCCATCATCGCCGATCAGCGCATCAAGTCGATCTTCGCCGCCATCCTCAGCTGCATCCCGGTGCTGCTGTTGATCTACCCGTTCATCCGCAAGGTCGTCACCCATCCGCTCGAGGACGGCGCCAAGGTGATCCACGGCATCGCCGCCGGCGACCTGACGCAAAAAATCGAGATCCATTCGACCAACGAGATCGGCCGCCTGCTGCTGGGCTTGAAGGACATGAACGACAGCCTGGTCAAGATCGTCGGCGAGGTGCGCTCCGGCACCGAGACCATCGCCACCGCCTCGGGCGAGATCGCCTCGGGCAACCAGGACCTGTCGACCCGCACCGAGCAGCAGGCCAGCGCGCTCGAGATGACGGCCTCGTCGATGGAGCAGCTGACCTCGACCGTCAAGCAGAACGCCGAGCACGCGCGCCAGGCCAACACGCTGGCCGCCTCGGCCTCCGACGTCGCCGTCAAGGGCGGCAAGGTGGTGGCGCAGGTGGTCGACACGATGAGCTCGATCAACGAGTCGTCCAAGAAGATCGTCGACATCATCGGCGTCATCGACGGCATCGCCTTCCAGACCAACATCCTGGCCCTGAACGCGGC
>JACMLV010000615.1 GCA_014379395.1 Burkholderiaceae bacterium | reverse complement strand
TCACCCGTTCGCCACTCGCCACCAGAGCAAGCTCCGTGCTGCCGTTCGACTTGCATGTGTAAGGCATGCCGCCAGCGTGCAATCTGAGCCAGGATCAAACTCTTCAGTTTAATCTCTGTTTTATGACATTGCTGTCAGGATCGTTTTACCGATCCGGTCGCTCACTCAAAATACTGACAGGCCATTCTTGCGAATGTCCTATATTTCTTTTTTCGTGAGCATTTGATATTTTAAGTTTGACGACACTACCGAAGTAATATCGCTGCACCCTCATCAAACGCCCACACTTATCGACTGTTAATTTTTAAAGAACTTTATTCGGTACTGCTTGCAGCTTGTCGACAAAGCGTTTTGTTTGTCAGCCGCGAAGAAGAAAGAGTATGAAGCGTTTAGCTTGTTTCGTCAACCCTCTTTTTTACAACACCGTTTTTTCAAACGATCCCCGACGCTTTGCAACTACTTGATTTCATATGCTTTTCAGCGGGGAGGCGAACTATAGCAAAGCCTGCATGGGCTTGGCAAGGACTTTTGCGGGGTGATTCCAATATTGCCGTGTGCTATCGTAGCGGCGGCAAATTTCACGCGACCCTTACATATATATCCCATGCAAATTCCAACCATTAGCTCCACCAAAAACGACGCGCTGGCTAGCCAACTCGACGCCGCCATTAATAACAAGACCAAGCCGCTTGGCAGCCTCGGCGTACTGGAAACGGTTGCCAAACAGATCGGCCTGATCCAGCAAACCACGCAGGTCGAATTGAAGCAGCCGGCCATTCTCGTCTTCGCCGGCGATCACGGCGTCTGCGCCGAAGGCATTTCGGCCTTCCCGCAAAGCGTGACCTGGCAGATGGTGGAGAACTTCCTGGCCAACGGCGCCGCCATTAATGTGTTTGCGCGTCAGAACGGCTGCAAGCTGCACGTGATCGACGCCGGCGTGAATCACGATTTCGGCCCGCGCGACGGCCTGGCTAGCCGCAAGATGGGCCCCGGCACGCGCAATTTCGCGGCCGAGCCGGCAATGACCGCGCAGCAATGCGCGGCCGCGCTGGAGGCGGGCATGGGGTTGGTCGCCGAACTGGAAGGCAACGTGATCGGCTTTGGCGAAATGGGCATCGGCAACACCACCGCCGCCGCCGCGCTGATGCACAAGCTGACGCAGATTCCGGCCGCCAATTGCGTCGGCGCCGGCACCGGCCTGACGGCCGAAGGCGTGCTGCACAAGCAGCGCGTGATCGAAGCTGCCGCCGCGCTGCACGCCTCGGCCACCGAGCCGCTCGACGTGCTGGCCACCTTCGGCGGCTTCGAGATCGCGATGATGGCCGGCGCCATGCTGAAAGCGGCCGAGCGCCGCATGGTGCTGCTGATCGACGGCTTCATCGTCACCAGCGCGCTGCTCGTTGCCGCCCGCCTGCAACCGGCGATTCTCGACTACTGCGTGTTCTCGCATTGCTCCGACGAGAGCGGCCACAAGCAACTGCTGGGCAACCTGAACGCGCGCGCCCTGCTCCAGCTCGACTTGCGCCTGGGCGAAGGCACCGGCTCGGCGCTGGCCTTGCCGCTGCTGCACGCGGCCGTCAACTTCCTGCGCGAGATGGCCACCTTCGAGTCGGCCCAGGTCAGCGAGAAGTCCGCCTAACCGCATCAAATGCAAGCCATGCGTCCGATCGCCGCCGCCCTGCACCAGTGCCGCCTCTTTTTTGTGGCGCTGCAGTTTTTCACGCGCCTGCCGACACCGCGCTGGGTCGGCTTCGAGGCCGACTGGCTGCACCACGCCTCGCGCTACTTTCCGCTGGTCGGTCTGGTGGTGGCGGCGATCAGCGCCGCCGCGTACGCGCTGGCGGCGCTGATCTGGCCGGCGCCGGTGGCGGCACTGCTGGCGAGCGCGGCCGGCATCTACGCCACCGGCGCCTTCCATGAAGACGGCTTCGCCGACATGTGCGACGGCTTCGGCGGCGGCATGACGCGCGAGCGCGTGCTCGAGATCATGAAAGATTCGCGCATCGGCGCTTACGGCGCGATCGGCATCGGCTGCCTGCTCGCGCTGAAGGTGACGCTGCTGGCCCTGCTGCCGCCCGCCGTGGCGATCGCGGCGCTGTTTCTCGCCCATCCAGTATCTCGCCTGGCGGCCACCGCGCTGATCTGGCGCCTCGACTACGCGCGCGCCGAAGGCAAGGCCAAGCCGATGGCGCAGGAAATGACCAGCGCCGAGTTCACCATCGGCTTCGTCGGCGCGACGCTGCCGGCGCTGCTGCTCGGCTTTTACCATTATCTGAGCTGGGGCGCGATCCTCGGCGGCGCGCTCGGCGCGGCCGGCGTGGCCTTCTGGCTGGCGCGCAAATTCGTGCGGCGCCTGGGCGGCTACACCGGCGACTGCCTCGGCGCGGTGCAGCAACTGGCCGAAGTGGCGATCTACCTGAGCGTGCTCGCCAGCCTGGGCCGCGCGGCCTGGTAACGACATGCAAATCATTCTGGTGCGCCATCCGCAGCCGCTGGTCGCGCCCGGCGTCTGCTACGGCCGCACCGATCTGGCCGTCGCCCCTTCCGAGCTGGAACGCGTGCGGGCGGCCTTGTCGGCCAGCCTGCCGCACGACGCGCCGATGTACTCCAGTCCCCTGCGACGCTGCGCCGAGCTGGCCGCCAGCCTGCCGTCGGCCTCGCTCGCCTTCGACGCGCGTCTGGTCGAGATCGACTTCGGCGCTTGGGAAATGCGGCGCTGGGACGACATCGAACGCGCCGAGATCGACGCCTGGGCCGAGGACACGGTCGGCTACCGCCCCGGCGGCGGCGAAAGCGTGCTGCAAATGGCGGCGCGGGTGGCCGCCTTCCACGCCGATTTACTGCAAGCCGATCACCGGCAAGCGGTGGTGATCTGCCACGCCGGCACCATGCGCCTGCTGGCCGCCCGCAACAAAGGACTGGCGCCGGCCGAGATGGCGCTGCACGCCGCGCGCACCCCGCACCAGATCGCCTACGGCGCGACGCTCCTGCTCGCTTATTAGCAACATTAATCAGCAACACTCATAAGCAACACTCGGCAAAGGGTCGAGCTTGCCCGGATGGCATCAAGCCGTATAATGTCCGGGTTTTGGTGCCCGCACCCTGTTCATGGGTGCAGTTAAACGGGAAACACGGATGGCTGCGGCCTAACGTGTGCTGCCCCCGCAACGGTAAGCAAGTGTCGCGTCTAGGAGGCTGTCGGGCTTAGGGAGTCGAAGCGAAAAAATAGCTGGGCGAGGCCAGATTTTGACGGTTTCGCAGTGCCAATAGCGAGCTATTGGCCGAGAAAACGGCGAAATATGGACC
>JACMLV010000614.1 GCA_014379395.1 Burkholderiaceae bacterium | reverse complement strand
GGCGGGCTGATCGCGGTCGCGCCGTCGGGCGAGGCGGCGTGGGGCTTCACCACCCCCGGCATGTATCGCGGCGTCGTCGGGCCGGACGCGCGCGAGGTGGCGATCTACTCCGACTTGTAGGGCAGCGCCTGTCGCTGGTGGTCGGCGAGCCGGTCGCGCCGCACGAGGCGACGCCGGAATTGCTGCACCGGCAGGTCAGCGACCTGCGCGGGGAGTGGAAGTAGGATCGCCCGATCCGGGGCGGCGAAACCCGCCGGTTCAGGGCCGCGCGCCCAGCCTTCGCCGCACCAGCGCCAGCAGATCGTCGAAGTCGACCGGCTTGACCAGGTGGTGGTCGAAGCCGGCCTCCTCGGTGCGTTGGCGCGCGTCGCTCTGGCCCCAGCCGGTCAGCGCGATCATCAGGATCCGCCCGGCGTCCGGGCGCGCGCGGATCAGCCGCCCGGCCGCGTAGCCGTCGATGCCCGGCATGCCCAAGTCCATCACGATCACGTCCGGCAACTCGCGCGCCACCGCCGCCAGCGCGGCCGCGCCGTTGTAGGCGGCCGCCACCTCGAAGCCTTCCATGCCGAGCAGCGCTTGCAGCGAATCGGCGGCGTCGCGGTTGTCGTCCACCACCAGCACACGGGTTGGCCCGGCCTGGCCGGCGGCCGGCTCCGAACCGGCGGCGGCCGCCTGCGGCGTGACGCTGACGACCGGCAGCCGGATCAGAAATTCGCTGCCCTTGCCGGGGCCGTCGCTGCGCGCCTCGACGCTGCCGCCGTGCATCTCGGCGAAGCGGCGCGCCAGGCTCAGGCCGATTCCCAGTCCGCTCGCCATCTGCCCCGACACGGTCGCGCTCTGCTCGAACATGGAAAAGATGCGCCCCAGGGCGTCCGGCTCGATGCCGATGCCGCTGTCGCGGATCGACACGCGCAGCTGCCCGTCCTCGACCGTGGCGGCGACGTCGACGCGGCCCCCGGGCGGGGTGAACTTGATCGCGTTGGAGACGATGTTGGCGAGGATCTGCACCACCCGCGCGTAGTCGGCGTGCAGCACGATGTCGGCCTGCGGCAGGTCGTAGCCGAGGACGATGCGCTTGGCCGCCGCCGGCTGCTGGCACAGCTCGCCGACGTGGGCCATCACCGCGCCGAAGTGAACCGGCGCGCGCTGCAGCGCGATCTTGCCGCTGGTGATGCGCGCCACGTCGAGCAGGTCGTCCACCAGCCGCGTCAGGTGCGTGACCTGGCGCTCGATCACGGCGCCGATGCGCAGCGCCTGCGGGACGTCGGGGAACAGGCGGCCGAGCAGGGCGGCCGAGGTCTTGATCGGCGCCAGCGGGTTGCGCAGCTCATGCCCGAGGCTGGCGAGGAACTCGTCCTTGCGCCGCTCCGCCTCGCGCACCTGGAACTGCTTGGCGCGCGCGCGCAGCATCGCGTGCGCCGCGGTGACCAGGGTCAGCGTGCGCACCGGGCGTTCGAGCAGGGTCAGGTTGCCCAGGCCGGCGATCGCCTGGCGCACCGGCAGCGTGTCGTTGCCGCCGCGGTGGGTGAGCAGGATGATCGGCAGGTCCGACCAGCGCGGCTGGCGCGCCACGTGTTCGGCCAGCACGTCGAAGGCGCCGCCGGCCAGCGCCTCCTCGACCGTCAGCACGGTGCCGGCGCCGCGCGCCAGTTCGCGCGCCAGTTCGAACGCCGAGGCGCACACGCAGCTGTTGATCGCCGCCAGCGCCAGCACCTTGGCGCTGAGGGCGGCGTCCTGCCCGGTCGGGGCGTGGATCAGGATGCGCTGTTCCACCTTTGTCAGCCGCGCGCGCCGCCGTCCCCGGCGCCGCCGAAGCCGAGATTGTCATTGTCGTACGCCGGCACCCCGGTCAGGATGCCGCGAAAGCCGCTCAAGGCCGGGCCGACCTCGATGCCGTCGCGCCCGATGCCGAAGCCGCGGATGCTGCGCTCGTGCGCGCTGCCGCGTTTTTTGAACACCGAGATCGCCTGTCGCATCTCGCCCTGGGCCTCGAAGTAGCGCAGCAGGATCACGTTGTCGGCGATGTGGCTGGCGTCGACCGCGGTCGTCATGTTGGTGCCGAGCATGCCCTGCTGCACGCCGACCAGGATCGTCACCACCCCGCGCTGGCCCAGATAGGTCAGCAGCTCGTGCAGGTGGGTGGTCAGGAAGCGCTCGTCGGGCACCGCGTTCAGGTAGCCGTTCAGGCTGTCGATCACGATCACCCGCGCCTCGCGCGCGGCGGCGTCGACCACCGCCTGCGAGAACTCGCCCGGCGACAGCTCGGCCGGGTCGATCTGCTGGATGGTGAGCAGGCCGGCCGCGATCGGGCCGTTCAGGTCGAGGCCGACGTTCTCGGCGCGGTTGCGCAGGTTGTTGCTCGACTCCTCGAACAGGAACATTGCGCACGGCTCGCCGCGCCGGCAGGCCGCGTGCACGAACTGCGCCGCCAGGGTCGACTTGCCGGTGCCGGGCGGGCCGGCGATGAGCGTGCTCATGCCTTCCTCCAGGCCGCCGCCGACCAGCGCGTCGAGCGGCGCCAGCCCGCTCGACAACTGGCGCCGCCGCGTGCTGGTGCGGCTGTCGGCCGCCACCAGGCGCGGGTAGACCACCAGCCCGCCCATCTTGATCGTGTAGTCGTGGGCGCCGCCGCGGAAGGCGATGCCGTGGTATTTCACCACCCGCAGCCGGCGCCGTTCGTTGCCGTAGGCCTGCTCGAGCAGTTCGAGCGCGATCACGCCGTGCGCCACGCTGCGCACCTGCAGGTCGCCGCTCAGGGCGGTGCGGTCGTCGAGGAAGATGGTGGTGCAGCGCCGGCTGGCCAGATATTGTTTCAGGGCCAGCACCTGGCGCCGGTAGCGCAGCGCGTTCTCGGCCAGCAGTTGCAGCTCCGACAGCGAATCGAGCACGATGCGGGTCGGCTTGACGGCCGCGATCGCCGCCAGGATGCGCTGGGTGGTCGAGCCGAGCTCGATCTCGGACGGGTGGAAGATCGTGTATTGCTGGTCCGGGTCGAGCGTGGCCTCGTCCGGGATGATCTCCTCGATGTGGATGCCGGCCATGTCCCAGCCGTGCGAGCGCGCCACCGCGCGCAGCTCGGTGGCGGTCTCGGCCAGCGTGATGTAGAGCACCGATTCGCCCTGGCGCACGCCCTCGTTGAGAAACTGCAGCGCGAAGGTGGTCTTGCCGGTGCCCGGCTCGCCTTCCACCAGATACAGCCGTTCGCTGGTGAGGCCGCCGGCCATGACGCTGTCGAGGCCGGGAACCCCGGTCGACAGGATGCGGGTGGCGCCGTTGTCTTTGCCGTTGTCTTGATTGTCCATGGCGGATGAAAAAAGAGGTGTAAAGCGGGGCCGGTCGGCCCGTCGGCTAGATACTACTCGATAGGAAAAAAACCGACTTTTCGATTGAAATCAAGGCGCGCCTGTCCGCGCTCTGGCAGGCGCCGCGTCGCGGCGTTGTTAATCTCAGCCGCCCGCGCCCGCGGTTCAAGACGCCAGGCGGCGCTCTCCTAGGAGGCTGTCGGACTTAGGCTCGTCGGCTGCAAAAATACCTGGACGGTCCATATTTCGCCGTTTTCTCGGCCAATAGCTCGCTATTGGCACTGCGAAACCGTCAAAATCTGGCCTCGCCCAGCTATTTTTTCGCT
>JACMLV010000613.1 GCA_014379395.1 Burkholderiaceae bacterium | reverse complement strand
TGGCCGTCGACCCAGGCCAGGGACACCGCGTTGAGGATCTGGTCGCGCGTCAAGCCGAGCATCTGCGCCACCACCGCGCAGGAGGCCACCTTGACCAGCAGCACATGGTCGAGCCCGACCCGGTTGAAGGCGTTCTCCAAGGCCAGGCAGCCCTGGATTTCATGCGCCTTGATCATGGCGACGAGCACGTCGCGCATCAGGAGCGGCCGTGTCCGCCCCTCGGCCGCGGCGCGGCGCGAGAGCCAGTCGGCGGTGGCGAAGATAGCCGCCAGATTGTCCGACGGATGGCCCCATTCGGCCGCCAGCCAGGTGTCGTTGAAATCAAGCCAGCGGTTCATCGCGCCGATATTGAAGGCGGCCTGCACCGGATCGAGTTGGTAGGCGGTGCCCGGCACGCGCGCGCCGTGCGGCACCGTGGTTCCCGCGATAAGCGGCCCGAGCAATTTAGTGCAGGCGGGATATTGCAGCGCCTCCAGGCCGCAACCGAGCGTATCGATCAGGCATAAGCGCGCGGTTTCAAAAGCGCGCGTTGAATCGATCCGATAATGCAAAACGTAATCGACGATGTCGATCATTTCTTTATCGAATTGCGGCGGGCGATTCAAAATCTGCGCGGACATTTTTTCCTTGGAAAATAATGCGTTTCGATTAATGAAAATTAATTCGATAACTCGACACTCTTGAATACAACACCAACATTACGGCAAACTTACATGGCGGAATTAAAAATACTGTTGAAATACTAGGTCGCGCATCTTGCGCCGCCTTTTCCCGTCTTTGCCTATACTTTTGATATGGGAAAAATCCGCATCGGCATTTCCGGCTGGCGTTATCCGCCCTGGCGCGGCGTGTTTTATCCGGCCGGGCTGGCGCAAAAGCGCGAATTGGAATTCGCCTCGCGCGCCCTGCCGACGATTGAAATCAACGGCTCGTTTTATTCGTTGCAAACGCCGAAAAGCTATGCCGCCTGGCACGACGCGACGCCGCCCGGCTTCGTCTTCAGCCACAAGGGCAACCGCTATCTGACCCATATCCTGCGCCTGCGCGGGGTCGACGGGCCGCTGGCCAACATCTTCGCCTCCGGCGTGTTCAATCTGCGCGACAAGCTCGGCCCCTTCCTGTGGCAGTTTCCGCCCTCGTTCCGCTTCGATCCGGAGCCGATCGAACATTTTTTCAGCCTGCTGCCGCGCGACACCGGGCAGGCGCTCGAACTGGCGCGCCGCCACGAGCCGCGCATGCAGGGAAAAGCCGAGCTGCGCATCGACCAGAACCGGCCGCTGCGCCACGCGATGGAGGTGCGCCACGACAGCTTCGTCGATCCGGCCTTCGTCGCGCTGCTGCGCAAGTATGGCGTGGCGCTGGTGGTGGCCGACGCCGCCGGCAAGTGGCCCTATTGCGAGGACGTGACGGCCGACTTCATGTATCTGCGCCTGCACGGGGAGGAGGAGTTGTACGCCAGCGGCTACACGGAGGAGGCGCTGCTGCGCTGGGCTTCGAGGATCGCGGCCTGGAGCGCGGGCGCGCAGCCGCCGGACGCGCGCCGCATCTCGGCCGACGATCCGGCGCCGGCCGCCAGCCGCGATGTCTACTGCTATTTTGACAATGACGTCAAGGTGCGCGCGCCGTTCGACGCGCGCCGCCTGATCGAGCTGCTCGGCCTGGAGGCCGGCCTGGCGCCGTTCGACTGAAGCCGTCGGCCGGCCCGGCGAATAGTGGCGTGGGCACTTTTGCGCCCACGCGGAAAGCGTGCACAGCGTGGGCATAAAAGCCTGCCCCGGCGACCCCGCGCACCCTACACTTTTCTCGCCGACACGCGTCCCGGCGCAAACCCCTTTTCGCGTTATTGCCTTCCAGTACTCTGCTAGAATCGACCCCTTATTCAGCTAACCGGAATGGCACATGAAGCGCGTGATCTTCAATCAAAAAGGCGGGGTCGGCAAATCGACGATCGCGGTGAACCTGGCGGCGATCGCCGCGCACCAGGGCAAAAGGACGCTTTTGATCGACATCGATCCGCAGTGCAATTCCAGCCGCTATCTGCTCGGCGCGGCCGCCTCGCAAAAGACGCCGACGGTGGCCGGCTACTTCAACCAGGTGCTCAATTTCACGCTGTACCCGAAGCCGGCGCTTGACTTCGTGCACGCCACGCCGTTCGAGAACCTGTCCTTGATCGTCTCCGACGCCGAGATCGGCGACCTGCAATCGAAGCTCGAATCGCGCCACAAGATCTACAAGCTGCGCGACACGCTCGATGAATTATCAAAAGAATACGACGAGATCTTCGTCGACACGCCGCCGGCCTACAATTTCTTCACCCAGTCGGCTTTGATCGCGGCCGACCGTTGCCTGATCCCGTTCGACTGCGACGATTTCTCGCGCCAGGCGCTCTACACCCTGGTCAACAACGTCGCCGAGATCCGCGCCGACCACAATCCGGGGCTGTCGATCGAGGGCATCGTCGTCAACCAGTTCCAGCCGCGCGCGCGCCTGCCGCAGCGGCTGGTCGACGAAATGAAGGCGGAGGGCTTGCCGATGCTCGACAGCAAGCTGTCGAGCTCGATCGTGATCCGCGAGTCGCACGACCGCGGCTTGCCGATGATCCATCTGGACGCGCGCCACAAGCTGAGCCAGGAATTCCTCGCGCTGTACCGAGAGCTGCAGGCGGCGTAACAAGCGGCCCGGCTGAAACTAGCAGCCTGTCGGACTTAGGCTCGTCGGCTGCAAAAATACCTGGACGGTCCATATTTCGCCGTTTTCTCGGCCAATAGCTCGCTATTGGCACTGCGAAACCGTCAAAATCTGGCCTCGCCCAGTTATTTTTTCGCTTCGACTCCCTAAGTCCGACAGGCTGCTAGGCCAGGCGCACCAGCGGATTGGCGATGATGTTGTCGATCTGGCGGATCGCCTCGTCGCAGGCGGCGGCGATCGCGTCGTCCTCGCTGTCGCGCACGAACTGCATGGTGGCGCCCTCGAACACTTCGACCCCGTCGGGGTTGGCGCGCTCGATGTCGCAACTGGCCGACCATTGGGCGCCGCTTTGCACCGCCAGCGGGACGATCTCCCAGCCCTTGTAGTGAATCTTCGACTCGCCACCCATATCTACTCCTCCATGTCAGAAAAAATCCAGGCGCCTATCCCAGCGCCAGCAAATTGTCGATCTCGGTCTTGGCCACCGCCAGCCCGGCCCGGCAGGCGATCTCCGGCGTCGCGTGGCCGCCCAGCGTGGAACTGCGCGTGATGGCGCCGCCCGGCAACACGCCGGCCGGGCCGTCCGAGGGCACGATGCGATAGAGCGCGTCCCACAGATCCTTGCAATCCTTCACTGGCGTGACCGACACGGCGAAGCCGCGGTATTGCTCGTTGAGCGTGTCCATTGAATGTTCCTCGCTGTTATGGAAAGCCTAGCACGAACGGCGCGCCGCGGCACAACCTGGTTCGCGCGGCCCGATGTAAGCCTTCATGCATCGGTGTAATAAGTTGTATGCGCACTTGGGGCGCCGCCGGGCTCGCGATATAGTCGGGCTCACTAAAGATCAATTCGATCTTCGACTGATTCGGAGGGAAACGCCATGTTGAACAAGACTGCTGCGGGCGCGGCGCTGCTGGCGGCGCTGGCCATTTCATCGACCGCCATGGCGGCCGACCGCGATTTCAATACCGCCGCCGGCGCGGTGATCGGCGCGGCCATCGGCCACAACAGTGGCGGGCGCGACGGCGCCATCATCGGCGGCATCCTCGGCGCGGCCGTCGGCAACAGCCTGGGCGACGATCGCTCGTATAACCGCAGCGGATACTACCAGTCGCGGCCGGCGCAGGTGGTCTACCAGCCGGCCCCGCGGACCGTCTATTACGAGCCGGCGCCGGTGTACTACGCGCCGCAGCCGCGCTACAGTCCGCAGGCCGTGGTCTACGTCGAGGGCGGCTCGCACCGGCGCCACGGTTATGAGCGGCGCTGGGACGAACGGCGCCACGAGCGCCACTATGATCGCGGCGGCGAGCGCCACTACGATCGCGACGGCGAGCGTCATCGCGAGCACGCCTATTACCGCTAGACTCAGCCGCGGCGCATCCGGCCGCCGCAGACTCCTAGGAGGCTGTCGGACTTAGGCTCGTCGGCTGCAAAAATACCTGGACGGTCCATATTTCGCCGTTTTCTCGGCCAATAGCTCGCTATTGGCACTGCGAAACCGTCAAAATCTGGCCTCGCCCAGCTATTTTTTCGCT
>JACMLV010000612.1 GCA_014379395.1 Burkholderiaceae bacterium | reverse complement strand
GGCCTCCAGCAGCGCGCGCACCTTGTCGCCCAGCTCCTGCTGCTCGGCGCGCACCTTGTCGAAGCCGTAGGCGCGGGTCTCGGCCATCACGTCGCGCAAGGCCTTGAGCGCGTCGGTCGGCATCGTCGCGTGATAGGCGAAACCGCCCTGCTCGTAAGCCTCCATGATCTGCAGCCACTTGCGCAGATCGCAGGCGAAACTGGTGCTGGTGGTCGCGTCGATCTTTTCGCGCGCCGAGGCGCTCAACATCACCAGAGCGCAGCAGGGCGAACCGCTCCAGCCCTTTTGCGGCGCGCTGATCAAGACGTCGATCCCGACCGCCGCCATATCGACCCAGATCGTGCCCGAGGCGATGCAATCCAACACGAACAGCCCGCCCTCGGCGTGCACCGCGTCGGCCACCTGGCGCAGATAATCGTCCGGCAAGATCATGCCGGACGCCGTTTCGACGTGCGGCGCGAACACCACGTCGGGTTTATTCGCCTTGATGGCGGCGACCACTTCGGCGATCGGCGCCGGGGCGAAGGCAGCCTGGCTGCCTTCTTCCACCCGGCGCGCCTTGAGCACGGTCGATTCGGCGGGAATGCCGCCCATGTCGAAAATCTGGCTCCAGCGGAAACTGAACCAGCCATTGCGGATCACCAGGCATTTTTTATTGGTGGCGAACTGGCGCGCCACCGCCTCCATGCCGAAGGTGCCGCTGCCGGGCACGACGATGGCCGAGTTGGCGTGATAGACCTCTTTCAAGGTGGCGGAAATATCGCGCATCACGCCTTGAAACGACTGCGACATATGGTTGAGCGCGCGGTCGGTGTAGACGACGGAGTACTCGAGGAGTCCATCGGGATCGATGTTGGGTAATAGACCTGGCACGTTCGTCTCCTGTGAGAATAGTTCGAAATGGCGGCGCCGGCCGGTTCCGCCAAGACCATTGGCAGACCGGGCGACGCGCGAAGCGGCTTGGGCCGCCGGAGGATTCTACCGGAAGAGCCGGCGCCGGGCGGCAAAGCGATCATTTCGACCCGGCGCCAGCGCGCCCGGCGCCGAATGTCCCGAAATTCTTGCCCCCGGTGATATCGGCCGCGTCCGGTTGGTGGTATAACATCGACCCCAACTATTTACCGCAAGCGCCGCCGCCATGTTAACTCTCCACCTAGCCGATTTCTCCGTCGAACATTTTCTGCAACATTACTGGCAACAAAAGCCGGTGGTGATCCGCCAGGGCTTCCCCGGCTACACCGACCTGATCAGCCCGGACGAGCTGGCCGGCCTGGCCTGCGAAGCGGAGGTCGAATCGCGCCTGGTATACAAGAAGGACGGCCAATGGCAGGCAGAGGGCGGCCCGTTCGAGTCCTACGAGCGGTTCGGCGAGCGCGACTGGTCGCTGATCGTGCAGGCGGTCAACCACTGGTCGCCGGAAGTGGCCGAACTGGTCAAACCGTTCGCCTTCCTGCCGAAATGGCGCCTCGACGACGTCATGATCAGCTACGCGGCGCCGGGCGGCGGCGTCGGCCCGCACATCGACCTGTACGACGTGTTCATCTGCCAGGGCTCGGGACGGCGCCGCTGGCGCGTCGGCGACCGCGGCAACCACCGCCAGTTCGCAGCCCACGCGGCGCTGCTGCACTGCGACCCGTTCGAGGCCATCATCGACGTCGAACTGCTGCCCGGCGACATCCTCTACATCCCGCCCGGCTTCCCGCACGATGGCGTCACGCTGGAGGAATCGATGAGTTTTTCGGTCGGCTTCCGCGCCAAGTCAAGCAGCGACCTGCTCAGCGGCCTGGCCGACCACCTGCTCGACAACGAACTCGGCGGCGCGCTGCTGTCCGACCCGAAGCGCCCAATCCACCGCAACCAGGGCCGCATCGACGCGCGCGACTTCGCGCTGATCAAGGCGCAGATGCAGGCCATCCTCGACGACGACGCCCTGATGGCCGACTTCGCCGGCGCCTACTTCACCAAGACCAAGTGCGAGCTCGACCTGCAAGAACTGGAGGAGCCGCTGGCCGCGGCCGCGCTGGTCGAAGAATTGGCGCACCAAAACCTGGTGCGCACCGGCGGCCTGCGCTGCTTCTATGTGGACGCGACGGTGGACCAGGGCGTGTGCTACGTCGACGGCGAGCGCTTCGACTTCGGCCCGGCCTGCCGCGCGGCCGTGGTGGCGCTGTGCGACAACGACGAACTGACGCGCGACTTGCTCAAGACCGGGCTG
Organism: Burkholderiaceae bacterium; assembly: GCA_014379395.1. Taxonomy (GTDB): domain Bacteria; phylum Pseudomonadota; class Gammaproteobacteria; order Burkholderiales; family Burkholderiaceae_D; genus Janthinobacterium. Next base: position 1,895 of record JACMLV010000612.1, on the reverse strand, counting down.
CAACAGCCGGCCTTCGTGGAGGCGCTGACGCAATGGGTCAACGGCGGCTACTGGTATTTCCAGGACTGAATTTTCCGAACACAAATAACTGCGCAAAATCCCAGTATCAAGGATGCGCTGCATTTGTTCGAGAGTCGAAAGGAGCACTTCTCGGAAGGCGCGATCTTGCAAGAGGCGGTCATTACGGTGACGAAGGAAAGGTCGCGTTCATCGAAGTGGTTCACTCGGACGGCCCGATCACCGAGCTGCGCAAGCGGGCCTTGCTGAAAATCGCCGCCGACGCCGGCATCCCCGCCGCCAGGGTCTTGCTCGTCACAGCGTTCGAGGACAGGAGCAGTTCCGCGTTCAAAAAACGGATCAGCGAACTCGCCATCGGATCGCAGGTTTGGTTTCGCAGCGAGTCCGACGTGCTGTTGGCGTTCGATCATTTCCCCAAGCCGGCTTGAAGCGAATCCTTGTCGGTTTGTTCAGGGACGATCTGAAATATGTGGCGCGGCATGCTGAAAAGTGTTACATACAAGAAAATATTTCTCGTTTATTTGATGCCAGGCCTCCGAATGCGCATGTTTCACTCCATTAACTGTTATCCTTGCTACAGAGAAATTTTTAATACAACAGCTGCTGAGATCGTCTCCGCCACGCCGGCGGAATGATCGCCGCGGCCGAGTCGGCGTGCCGGAAGGGTGAAGCCCGAGGCGCGCCCAACGTGTTGCCTTGTTAATAAGTTCGCGCTGTTCAAACATGCTATGGCGCCAAAAGACGCTGGTTCAGCGTTTTTTCTTAGGAGAATTGAAAAATGGCCAGCTTCATCCAAAACGCCACCTCGTCCGCCGACATGGCCGCACTGAGCACGGCTTACATCGCGAGCCTCACCAGCGCCGACATCGTCTCGCTCAGCTCGGAGCAACTGCCTTGGATGACGACCATGCAGATTGCCGCCTTGTCGGCCGCCAGCATGGCCGCCCTGACGACGTCCACCATCGCCGGTTTGACGACGACCCAGGCCGCCAGGTTGAGCACCACCCAAATCGGCGCCTTGTCGTCGACCACCCTGGCGGCCCTGCCGACGGCCGATCTGGCGGCATTGAGCACGGGCGGCATCGCCGCCATGACATCGACCCAGTTCGCCGCGCTGACCACCGATCAGATCCAGGCCTTGCGCACGGCGCAGATCGCGGCGCTGACGACGGCCGAGATCGCCGGGGCTTTGACCACGGCGCAAGTGGCCGCCCTGACCACCAAGCAGGTGGCAGCCCTGACCAGCAAACAAGTCGTCGCCATGACGACCGGCAATCTCGCGGCGCTGGAGACGGTCGATCTGGTGGCCTTGAAAACGGCCGCCATCGGCGCCTTGACGACGTCCCAGGTGGCCTCGATGTCGGCGGCCCGGATCGCCCTGTTCACCACCAGCCAGATCGGCGCGCTCAGCACGACGGTCGTGGCCGGCGGCCTCGACAGCGCCCAGCTGGCGGGCTTGACCACGGCCCAGGCGGCGGCGCTGACGAGCAAGCAGCTCGTCGCGCTGACGACGGCCAATCTGGCCGCGCTGGAAACGAACGATCTGGCCGCCTTGTCGACCAAGGCCCTCGTCGGCCTGAGCTCGTCCCAGGTGGCCGCGCTCAACTCGGACCAGGTGCGGGCCCTGGCCACCAACCAGATCGCCGCCCTGACCAGCAAGCAGATCGTCGCCCTCTCCACGGCCAATCTGGCCGCGCTGGAAACCAACGATCTGCGCGCACTAAAAACGGGCAACATCGCCGCCTTGACCTCGGCGCAGGTGGCCGCGCTGACGACGGCGCAGATCGCCTTGCTCACGACCGCCCAGGTCGGCGCGCTGAGCACGGCCAACATCGCCACCGCGCTGAACACGGCCCAAGTGGAGGGCTTGACCACGG
>JACMLV010000611.1 GCA_014379395.1 Burkholderiaceae bacterium | reverse complement strand
CAATCGCGGCGAGAGACGGCTGCGCGCAAGCGCCAGCAAACGGTCCGTGTAGCGACGGAAAATAGCCTCGACGCCGGCGCGGGCCGCCACCGCGATCCCGCGGTGCAAGTGGAAGCCGGACAGCTGGGAACAGCCGGTCAGCTCGGAACATAAAGTCAGCGCGTGCACGCTGTGGCCGATGTTCAGGTCGCGCGAGACTTGCTGGATGGTGTCGTTGCGGAAGGAGAAATAGGTGCCGTCGGAGCCGGCCGCAGCGTGGATCGCGGCGCTGCCGGCCAGGCTGTGGTCGGCCAGATCCTCGAGCACGAACAGATAGGCTTCTTCGCCGGGGCGCTCGATGGCGGCGGCGCAAGCGGCGCGCGAGGCGGCCACCGCCGCCGCGATCTTCTCGGGCGTCTTGGGCAGGGTGTGCACGCCGGGCGTGCTGAGCGCGGCCAGCGCTTCGAGCGCGGCGAGATCGTCGTTGTCGACCGGACGGACCACATACATATGACCTCCCTGGAGAACCGCTCACTACCCTGCGCCTGCCCGCACCGCGATGGCGGCCGGCCGGCTTTTGCGGATCGGGCCGCTTATGCGGCCTTGACCACCTCGTCGAGCGCGGCGCGCAGCAGGCGCCCGGCTTCCTCGATCTGCTCGTCGGTCACGATCAGGGCCGGCGCCAGGCGCACCACGTCCATGCCGGCGATGAGCAGCATCAGGCCCTGGCCCTCGGCCGCCTTCTGGATGTCCTTGGCGCGGCCGGCATAGCCGTCCGCGACCACCAGGCCGAGCAGCAGGCCGCTGCCGCGCACCTTGGACAGCACCTGCGGATAGTCTTTGATGACGCCGTTCAGCATCGCTTCCAGCTTGGCCCCGGCCTCCTTGACGCGCGCCAAGAAGGCCGGCGTGTTGATGATTTCGAGCACCTTCAACGCGACCGTGGTGGCCAGCGGATTGCCGCCGTAGGTGGTGCCGTGGCTGCCCACGGCCAGCGTGGCGGCCAGCGCCTCGGTGGTCAGCATGGCGCCGATCGGGTAGCCGTTGCCGAGCGCCTTGGCGGCGGTCAGGATGTCCGGCGTGACGCCGTAGCCCATGTAGGCGAACAGCTCGCCGGTGCGGCCCATGCCGCACTGGACCTCGTCGAAAATTAGCAGCGCGCCGGTCTGGTCGCACAGCTCGCGCAGCGCCTTCAGGTAGGCCGGATCGGCCGGCAGCACGCCGCCCTCGCCCTGGATCGGCTCGACCACCACCGCGCACACGTCGTCGCCGATGGCGGCGCGCGCCGCCTCGATGTCGTTGTACGGGATGTGGTCGATGGCCGGCGGCAGCGGCTCGAAGCCCTCGGTGTACTTGGACTGGCCGCCGACGGAAACGGTGAACAGGGTGCGGCCGTGGAACGAGTTCAGGCACGACACGATGCGCGACTTGGCCGGGCCGAACTTGGCGTGCGCGTACTTGCGCGCCAGCTTGAAGGCGGCCTCGTTGGCCTCGGCGCCGGAATTGCAGAAGAAGGCGCGCTCGGCGAAGGTGGTCTCGGTCAGCGCCAGCGCCAGGCGCAGCACCGGCTCGTTGGTGTAGCCGTTGCCGATATGCCACAGCGTGTTCAATTGCGCGGTGAGCGCCTCGACCAGCGCCGGGTTGCAGTGGCCCAGGCTGGTGACCGCGATGCCGGAGGTGAAATCGAGGTAGCGCTTGCCCTCCTGATCCCACAATTCGAGCCCGGCCGCGCGCACCGGCACCATGCTCGCCGGCGCGTAGGTTGGCACCAGCACCTGGTCATAGGTCTGGCGGGTGACTGGGCGCGCGGAGGCGGTCGAATCGAGCTTGGCGTTCATAAATTTCCCATCGGTTGAGCTGCGGAGGCAGTGGTTGAGCTGCATGTCTACAACATTATAAAAGGCTGGCGCCGGAAACGCCGCGCAATCTGCGACGACTGATTTATTTGACATCTATTTATTTCAACCAAATTCTTGCGAGAAAACATATTTTCATGCAATATGATATCTTAAAAGCAATGCGTCAATTGCAACAAAATAGCACCCGACGAAACTTACCATCTATTACACACCGATAGGCGCCCGATGTCCGACCACTCCCCCCACCGTCCCGCTGTTTCCCTGAAATTGGCCGCCGCGCTGGTCGCGGCCGGCGTGCTCTCCGGCTGCGCCTCGCTGGCGCCCCAGCCCCTGAGCGCGACCGACATCGCCGGCGTCAGCGCCGCCGACCGCGCCCGCGCCCAGAAGGACGTCGAACCGCTGGCCGGGCCGCTCAGCCTGGAGGAGGCGGTCGCGCGCGCCATCAAGTACAACCTCGAGCGCCGCACCCGCGTCATGGAGGAGGCCATCGCCGCCGGCCAGCTCGAGGTCGGCGAGTACGACATGCTGCCCAAGCTGGTCGCCAGCGCCGGCTACCGCAGCCGCAACAACGACGCCATCACCCGCAGCACCGATTCCGTCACCGGCGCGCCCTCGCTGGCGCACCCGTACATCTCGAGCGAGCGCAGCGCCACCACCACCGACCTCAGCTTCACCTGGAGCCTGCTCGACTTCGGCCAGAGCTACTACGCCGCCAAGCAGAACGCCGACCGCGTGCTGATCGCCGGCGAGCGCCGCCGCAAGGCCCTGCACCTGTTGATCCAGGACGTGCGCACCGCCTTCTGGCGGGTCGCCTCGGCGCAGAAGCTGCGCGGCGAGATCGGCGCCGCCATCGCCGCCTCGGAGGAGGCGCTGGCCGACTCGCGCAAGGCCGAGGCCGAGCGCCTGCGCAACCCGCTCGAGGCGCTGCGCTACCAGCGCCAGCTGCTCGAGAACCTGCGCCTGCTCGAGGCGATCCAGCAGGAACTGTCGACCGCGCGCGCCGAGCTGGCCAACCTGGCCAACCTGCCGCTGTCGCAGGAGCTGACGGTGCAAGAGCCGGCCGCCACGCCCGACGCGCGCTGGCTGTCGCTGCCGGTCGAGCAGATGGAGCAGCAGGCCATCGCCCGCAACGCCGACCTGCGCGAGGCCTTCTACAACGCCCGCATCGCCGGCGAGGAGACCCGGCGCGCCATGCTCAAGCTGTTCCCCGGCCTGTCGTTCAACTACGGCTTGAAGGGCAGCGACGACAGCTACCTGATCAACCAGCACTGGCGCGAGGCCGGCGCCCAGATCTCGTTCAACCTGCTCGGCATCGTCTCGGCCCCGGCCCAGATGCGCCTGGCCGACGCCGGCGTCGCGCTGGCCGAGCAGCGCCGCATGGCGACCCAGATGGCGCTCTTGACCCAGGTCCACATCGCGCGCCAGCAATACGCCAACGCGGTGCACCAGTTCCAGCGCTCGGACTCGATCTGGCAGGTCGACCAGGACATCTCCGGCCACGTCGCCAAGCGCGAGCAGGCCAACACGCAGACCAAGCTCGACCTGGTGGCCAACCAGACCGCCGCCATCCTCAGCCAGCTGCGCCGCTACCAGGCGCTCGCCGCCGCCCAGGCCGCCGCCGGCCGGCTGCAGGCCACGCTCGGCAT
>JACMLV010000610.1 GCA_014379395.1 Burkholderiaceae bacterium | reverse complement strand
CGCATCGCGCGCGCGGTGGCGGCGTCGGCCAGCACCAGCGCGGCGGCGCCGTCCGACACCAGCGAGCAGTCGGTCTTGCGCAGCGGCGCGGCGATCAGGGGGTTCTTCTCGGAGACGGTGTTGCAGAACTCGAAGCCGAGGTCCTTGCGCATGTGGGCGTACGGATTGTGCACGCCGTTGGCGTGGTTCTTGGCGGCGATGCGCGCCAGCGCGGCCGACTGGTCGCCGTGGCGCTCGAAATAGGCCCGCGCCGTGCGCGCGAAGTTGGCGGGGATGGTCAGCCCGCGGGCCGACTCTTCGCGCACATAGCTGGCGCGCGCCAGCACCTCGGTGACGGCGGCGCCGTCGATGGCGCTCATTTTTTCGGCGCCGACCACCAACGCGATGCGGCAGCGCCCGGCCTCGATCGCGTCGAGCGCGGCGTACAGCGCGGCGGCGCCCGAGGCGCAGGCGTTCTCGACCCGCGTGGCCGGCTTCCAGCGCAGCGCCGGATCGGCCTGCAGCATGAGCGACGAGCAGAAGATTTCCGGCACGAAGCCGCCGTTGAAATTGCCCAGCCACATGGCGTCGACCTCGGCCGCGACTATCCCGGCGTCGGCGATGGCGGCCCCGGCGACGCTGTGGATCAGGCCTTCGAGGTCGAATTGATCGAGCCGGCCGAACGGGCTGTGGGCCCAGCCAACCATACAGGGAGAAGACATAACGTTCCTTTAAAAAATTTGAACCGGACATCGAGTATAGGAAGGCGCGCGGCATCGCATAAGCCGTGCGCGTACTGGAGTAAAGCTACCTGGAGAGACAGAAATGACGACCATGAAAACCCCCGCGCAGGTCCATGCCGACGACCTCGACCTGACGTTCGAGCTGGCCGGCGTCGGCCTGTGCATCGCGCGCGAGCGCGTCATCGAGCGCTGCAACGCCCTGTTCGGCGAGATGTTCGGCTACCGCGCCGAGGAGCTCGCCGGCGGCTCGATGGCGCGCCTGTATCCGTCGCGCGACGAGTTCGAACACACCGGCCTGCGCGCCGCCCCGGTGCTGGCGGCCGACCGCCGCTACAGCGACGAGCGCATCATGCGGCGCCAGGACGGCACGCTGTTCTGGTGCCAGGTGTCGGGCCGCGCGCAGCGGCGCGACCGGCCCTACGCCTGCGCGGTCTGGACCTTCGCCGACATCTCGGCGCAACGTCCGGTCGAGCGCAGCCTGACCGGGCGCGAGCGCGAGGTGGCGCAGCTGCTCGTCACCGGCAAGAGCAGCAAGGAGATCGGCCGCGCGCTCGGCCTGAGCCCGCGCACGGTGGACGGGCACCGGGCCCGCCTGCTGCAGAAGTTCGACGTCACCAGCCGCGTCGCGCTGATCGCCCAGCTGCTCGGCTGGAGCGGCCTGGGGGCGCGCGCGCAATCCGATATTCAGTCCGCGGCGTCCGAAATTCGGTCGCTCGCCGGCAGCGGCGTTGAGCGCGCTCAATATTTCCAGTCCTTATAAATCAATGACTTGGGCGAGTTATTCCGTTTCTGAATTGCTGGCATAGGGTTTGCGTATAGGGGAGGCAGGTGCGCAGCAGGCATTCGGCAGGATTGAACGCCTGGCATCGGCAACCACAAAAATAATCCGCAAACCGCAGGCAGGAGGAAACTAGCATGGGATTACAAATCAACATCGATAACGGCGGCACGCTGACCGATATCTGCATTCTGAACAATGGGGCGGTCAGCAAGACCAAGGTGATGACCACGCCTTACGACCTGAGCAAATGCTTCTTCGAGGGCTTGCAAAAGGCGTCCGGCGTGATCTACGGCCAGCAGGACGTGGCGCGCCTGCTGGAGGAGGTCGACCTGATCCGCTATTCGACCACCCAGGGCACCAACGCGATCTGCGAGCGCAAGGGGCCGCGGCTGGGCCTGATCCTGCACGGCGCCGCGCGCGACCTGGCGGTGCGCCTGGCCGAGCAGGACCCGGACCTGTACGCGGCGCTGGTGGGCGACCGCGTCGCCCTGCTCGAGAGCGGCGGCGGCGACGAGCAGATCGTCAAGGCCATCAACGAATTGACGGCAGGCGGCGCCAACCGGCTGGTGGTCAGCTTCGACGGCCGGGACTTCATCGACGCCGAGTCGGCCTTCAAGAAGGTGGCGCTGCGCAAGTATCCGCGCCACCTGCTGGGCGCGGTGCCGATCCTCTACGGCAGCGAGCTGAGCACCGACGCCGACATGGTGCGCCGCACCTGGACCGCGCTGATCAACTCCTTCCTCCATCCGGCCATGGAGAACTTCCTGTACAACGCGGAAAACCGCCTGCGCAGCTATCGCACCAAGAACCCCTTGCTGATCTTCCGCAACGACGGCGACGCCTCGCGCGTGGCCAAGACGGTCGCCATCAAGACCTACAGCTCGGGCCCGCGCGGCGGCATGGAGGGCATGAAGTCGTTCGCCCGCCTGTACGACTTCGCCGACGTGGTGGCGATCGACATCGGCGGCACCACCACCGACATCGGCCAGTACGTCAACGGCACCGTGGCCGAGCAGCGCCGCGGCCACGTCGAGGGCATCAGCGTCGCCTTCCCGCTGTGCGAGATCGTCAGCGCCGGGGTCGGCGGCAGCTCGGTGTTCCGGGTGCGCGACGGCCATATCGCGATCGGGCCGGAGAGCGTCGGCGCGGTGCCCGGCCCGGCCTGCTTCGGGCGCGGCGGCAAGGAGGCCACCATCACCGACGCCAGCCTGCTGTGCGGCATCCTTGATCCGAAGTCCTATTTCGGCGGCGACATGGCGCTCGACCTCGACCGCGCCGGCGGCGCCGTCTACGGCAACATCGCCCAGCCGCTCGGCCTGAGCGTCGAGGACGCGCTGCTGCAGATGGAGCACGCCTACGAGGAGAAGGTGGCCGTCGAGCTGCACCGCTGCACCAAGATCGGCAAGGACACCATCCTGCTCGCCTTCGGCGGCGCCGGGCCGCTGAACGCCTGCGGCGTGGCCGAGAAGGCCGGCATCGACCAGGTCGCGGTGCCGAAGATGGCGGCCGTGTTCAGCGCCTACGGCATCGGCGAGTGCGACATCTCGCAGCATTACGCGGCCACGCTGCACGGCTGCGACCAGGCCAAGCTCGACGCCGCGCTCGCCAGCCTGAAGCAAAAGGCCGCGCGCGACATGTACGCCGAGGGCTTCGGCCCCGGCAGCTACCAGATCGTGGCGCGCCTGTTGGCCGTGGTCGGCGGGCGCGAGGTGAGCCTGACGCTCGACGACGGCCCGGCCCAGCTGGAGCGCTTCGCCGGCGCCGAGTCGGTCGAGCTCGAACTGAGCGCGCTGAAGGCGGTATGATCTATTTAAAAGGTGATAAAGTAGAAATCCTTTGGAATTCTAAATGGTATAAAGGAAATGTGCTTGAAACAAAAGGAAATGAATATAAAGTTCATTACGATGGTTGGACTAACAGTCATG
>JACMLV010000609.1 GCA_014379395.1 Burkholderiaceae bacterium | reverse complement strand
TCTACGCGGTGGGCGAGTGCGTGCAGCACCGCCGCGCCACCTTCGGGCTGGTCGCGCCGATCTGGGATCAGGCCCGCGTCTGCGGCGCCCACCTGGCCGGCAGCGGGCACCGCCGCTACGTGCAGCAGGCCACCGCGACCAAGCTGAAGGTGACCGGCGTCGACCTGTACTCGGTCGGCGACTTCGTCGGCGGCGAGGGCAGCGAGGATCTGGTGCTGCGCGATCCGCGCCGCGGCATCTACAAGCGCCTGGTTCTGCAGGGCGACAAGGTGGCCGGCGCCGTCCTGTACGGCGACGTGCGAGACGGCCCGTGGTACTTCGACCTGATCCAGAAACGCACCGACATTTCCGCCATGCGCAACCATCTCTTATTCGGCCAGGCGCTGTGCGCCCGGGCCGCTTGACCGGGAAAACATCGTGAACCTGAAACTCGTCCCCGCACCCAGCTCGATCCGCACCACCTGCGCCTATTGCGGCGTGGGCTGCGGCGTGAAAGCGACGCCGCTGGCCGACGGCGGCGTCGCCATTGCCGGCGACCTCGAACACGCCAGCAACCGCGGCCGCCTGTGTGTGAAGGGCTCGGCGCTGGGCGAGACGCTCGGCCTGGACGGGCGCCTGCTGGCGCCCAAGGTGCGCGATGCGGACGGCATGCGCGAAGTGTCGTGGGACGACGCGCTCGATACTGTGGCCGGGCGCTGGCAGGCGATCATCAAGGAGCACGGGCCGGACGCGGTCGCGTTCTACGTCTCGGGCCAGTTGCTGACCGAGGACTACTACATCGCCAACAAGCTGATGAAGGGCTACGTCGGCAGCGCCAACATCGACACCAACTCGCGCCTGTGCATGTCGTCGGCGGTGGCCGGCCACAAGCGCGCCTTCGGCGAGGACCTGGTGCCCGGCTGCTACGACGATTTGGAGCAGGCCGACATGGTGGTGCTGGTCGGCTCCAACACGGCCTGGTGCCACCCGATCCTGTTTCAGCGCATCGTCAAGATCAAGGAAGTGCGCCCGCAGTTCAAACTGGTCGTGATCGACCCGCGCCGTACCGCCACCTGCGAGCTGGCCGACCTGCATCTGCCGGTCAAGCCGGGCACCGACGTCTGGCTGTTCAACGGCCTGCTGTGCTACATGGCTCGCAGTGGCGTCACCGCCGGCGTGGATTCGGCCTTTGTGAGCGGCCACACCGCCGGCCTCGACGAGGCGCTGGCGGTAGCCCACGCCGACTGCGGCGATCCGGCCGAGGTGGCGCGCATCTGCCGCGTCGATTTGAAGGATTTGCTCGACTTTTACGCATCGTTCGCCGCCACCACCAAGGTCATCACCGCCTTCTCGCAGGGCGTGAACCAGTCCTCGGCCGGCACCGACAAGGTCAACGCGATCATCAACTGCCACCTGATCGGCGGGCGCATCGGCCAGCCCGGCATGGGGCCGCTGTCCCTGACCGGCCAGCCGAACGCGATGGGCGGGCGCGAAGTGGGCGGGCTGGCCAACATGCTGGCCGCGCACATGGACCTCGACAATCCGCTGCACCGCGACACCGTGCAGGGCTTCTGGAATTCGCCGCGCATCGCCAGCCGGCCCGGCCTCAAGGCGGTCGAGTTGTTCGAGGCGATCGAGGCCGGGCGCGTGAAGGCGGTCTGGATCATCGGCACCAACCCGGTGGTCAGCATGCCGAACGCCGGGCAAATCCAGCGCGCGCTGGAGCGATGTGAGCTGGTGGTGGTGTCCGACATCGTCGAGCAGACCGACACCAACGCCTACGCCGACGTGCTGCTGCCGGCGCTCGGCTGGGGCGAGAAGGACGGCACGGTGACCAATTCCGAGCGCCGCATCTCGCGCCAGCGCGCCTTCCTGCCGGCGCCGGGCGAGGCGCGCGCCGACTGGGACATCCTGTGCCAGTTCGCCCAGCGCATGGGCTACGCCGGCTTCGACTTCGGCGCCGCGCATGAAATCTTCGACGAGCACGCGCGCCTGAGCGCACACCGCAACGGCCAGCCCGGCGGCGGCGACACGCCGCGGGTGTTCAACCTGTCCGGGCTAAAAGGTCTGAGCCCGCACGAATACGACGAACTGGAGCCGGTGCAATGGCCGGTGCGGCGCCTGGCGTCGGGCCGCGTCGAGGGCACGCCGCGTCTGTTCGGCGACGGCCGCTACGCGCACGCCGACGGCCGCGCGCAT
>JACMLV010000608.1 GCA_014379395.1 Burkholderiaceae bacterium | reverse complement strand
TCGGCGAGCCAGGCCCGGGCGGCGGCGCCGACGCCGAAATCGGCCGAAATGTCGGCCTTGGCCGCGCCCTCGCGCACCACGCTGGCGTCGGCGCGCCCGCCCAGCGCCAGCGTCAGCGCGTCGATCAGGATCGACTTGCCGGCCCCGGTCTCGCCGGTCAGCACGCTAAAGCCGGCGGAAAACTCCAGTTCGATCGAATCGACAATGACGAAATCGCGGATGCAAAGTGTGCGCAGCATGGGAACCCGGAAAAAGGTGGAGGAGAAACGACGCCTAGTGCAGCTTGCCCTCGTCGGACGGGTACTCGTTCCAGTGCAGCTTGGCGCGCAGGGTGTCGTAGTAGCTCCATCCTTCGGGATGCAGGAAGGTGATGGTGTGCGGCGAGCGTTCGATGACGATGCGGTCGTGCTGCATCAGGCTGGCAAAGGTCTGCATGTCGAAATTGACGCTGATGTCGCGCCCGCGCATGATCTCGATGACGATGCGGCTCGAGTCCGGCACCACGATCGGCCGGTTCGACAGCGCGTGCGGCGCGATCGGCACGAGCACGATGCCGCCCAGGCTCGGGTGCATCAGCGGCCCGCCGGCCGACAGCGCATAGGCGGTCGAGCCGGTCGCCGTCGAGATGATCAGGCCGTCCGAGCGCTGGTTATACATGAAGTGGCCGTCGACGTCGACCTTCAGCTCGGCCATGCCGGCGCCGGCGCCGCGCGCCACCACCACGTCGTTGACGGCCATGCCCAGATGGATCGCTGCGCCGTTGCGCAGCACGCTGCCTTGCAGCAGGGTGCGGCGGTCGGCCTCGAACTTGCCGCCCAAAATCTCGGCCAGCACCGGCAGCATGCGCTCCAACGTGATGTCGGTCATGAAGCCGAGCCGGCCCTGGTTGATGCCGATGAGCGGCACGTCGTAGGGCGCCAGCTGGCGCGCGATGCCGAGCATGGTGCCGTCGCCGCCCATGACGACGGCGGCGTCGGCCACCGCGCCGATCTGGTCGGCCGTCATGACCGGGATGCCGGGCAGCTCCAGATGGGCCGCGGTTTGCGCCTCGAGCACCACGTCGTGGCCGCCGGCATGCAGGAAATCGAGGATGCTGTGCACCGATTCCTCGATCCCGACGGTATGCTGGCGCACGACGAGCGCGATGGTTTTGTGCGTGGCGGACATGGCGGACATAACAATCTCGGCAATATTGGACGGTGGCGACACGCAGCAGGGTAACCGATTATGCGGCCGTCGGCCACCCGCGGCCGCCCGGCGACGCCTTTGCCGCCGCGCTCGGCGCGCGACAAATACTGTTTATTCGTACAGTATAGTGCGGACCCGGCCGGACGGCAAGCAAGCGCGCGCGCGGCAACGGACCGGCGCGCTATCATGACTACCTATCCTCTTACCGGAGCGGGATCATGGACAAGCCAAGCAAAAATAGCGGCCTCGGCGCCGACTTCGACATCAACACCGAAGAGCCGGTCAAGAACGACGGCGTCAAGCGCCTGCCGCATGAGCGCGACGAGTCGCCCGACGCGCAAACGATCACGCCGCGCGACGTGATGCGCCAGGCGGCCAGCGACTTGGAGCAGGGCCTGGTCGACACCGATCTGCACGGCGAGCGCGGGGTGGAAAAAGTGCACCCGGCCGAGCCGCGGCAGGCCAAGCCGATCGCCGCGCCCGACGCGGCCCCGGCGCCAAAAAAACCACAGTAGCAGCCGCCGCCGGTCCCTGCCGCCAGGGTAGTCGGCGCGGGAACGCGTCCTCATCGCCTCGAAAGCCGATCATGAACCCGCTCGCCTGGACCGCACTCGCATTCGCCTGCACCCTGACCGGCTGCGCCGAGGCCGACATTAAGCCATCGAGCGCGCCGGCGCGCACCGCCAACGCGATGCCGCCCGGCTTCGGCCCCAATCCGGCGCTGCCGGAGCCGCGGCACAGCTTGATTCCAACCGTCAAAATCGCGCCGGTCGAGCGCTGGAAGGACGGCGCCACGCCGACGCCGGCGCCCGGCTTCGCGGTGCGCGCCTACGCCAATCAGCTGCTGCATCCGCGCTGGCTGTACGTGCTGCCCAACGGCGACGTGCTGGTGGCCGAAACCAACGCCCCGCCCAAGCCGGACGACAATAAGGGCATCAAGGGCGCGATCATGAAATCCCAGATGAAAAAGGCCGGCGCGGCGGGCGACGCGGCCAACCGCATCACCTTGCTGCGCGGGGTCGGCGCGAACGGCGCGGCCGCGACCCGCGGCGTGTTTCTGGAGGGATTGAACTCGCCGTTCGGGATGGCGCTGGTCGGCCAGGACTTATACGTCGCCAACGCCGACGCGCTGGTGCGCTTCCCATATCAAACCGGGCAGACCGCGGTCACGGCGGCCCCAATCAAGGTGATGGATCTGCCGGGCGGGCCGATCAACCACCACTGGACCAAGAACGTGGTCGCCAGCCCGGACGGCAAATACCTGTACATCTCGGTCGGCTCCAACAGCAACGTCGGCGAACGCGGCGTCGAGGCAGAGAACGGCCGCGCGGCGATCTGGCAGTTCGAACGCGCCAGCGGCAAGGCGCGCCTGTTCGCGACCGGCCTGCGCAACCCGGTCGGCATGGCGTGGCAGCCACAAAGCGGCGCGCTGTGGACGGCGGTCAACGAGCGCGACGAGCTGGGCAACGACCTGGTGCCCGATTACATGACGTCGGTGAAGGACGGCGCCTTCTACGGCTGGCCCTACAGCTACTACGGCCAGCACGTCGACGCGCGCGTGAAGCCGCCGCGCCCCGACCTGGCGGCCAAGGCGATCGCGCCCGACTACGCGCTGGGCGGGCACACCGCCTCGCTCGGCCTGACGTTTTACGACGCCCAACTATTCCCGGCCAGCTACCGGGGCGGCGCCTTCGTCGGCCAGCACGGCTCCTGGAACCGCGACCCGCCGAGCGGCTACAAGGTGATTTTCGTGCCGTTCGCCAACGGCGCGCCGGCCGGGCCGCCGCGGGATTTCCTTACCGGCTTCTTGGAAGACGGCGTCGCGCACGGGCGCCCGGTCGGGGTCGCGGTCGACCGCGCCGGCGCGCTGCTGGTGGCCGACGACGTCGGCAACGTCGTCTGGCGCGTGACGCCGGTTGGCGTCAAGTAGGCCCGGGAGCCAGCGGCCAAATACGGCCGGCGGGCACGTCGGCGCCAAAGCGCATAAGATTGTGCCCTTTCCACCACAAAACGAGGACTGCGATGCGTATTTTGCACACCATGCTGCGGGTCGGCGACCTGCAGCGCTCGATCGACTTCTACACCAACGTGCTCGGCATGACCCTGCTGCGCACCAGCGACAACCCCGAGTACAAGTACACGCTGGCCTTCCTCGGCTACGGCAGCAATCCCGAGCACGCCGAGCTGGAGCTGACCTACAACCACGGCGTCCACAGCTATGAAATGGGGACGGCCTACGGCCACTTGGCGATCTCGGCCGAGGATATCCACGCGGCCTGCGACAAGGTGCGCGCGGCCGGCGGCAACATCACGCGCGAGCCGGGCCCGGTCAAGGGCGGCACCAGCGTGATCGCCTTCGTCACCGATCCGGACGGCTACAAGATCGAGCTGATCGAGCGCGCCGAGCACGCCGCCGGCGCCGGCCTCTAAGCGACTATCCCGACGGGCGTGTAGCAAGCGCCCGTATCTTTTGTGGGGAATCGGACAAACCCCACACTCCCCTCCCGTCCCAATCCCGCCCCTCGCGCCGATTTCCCCACCAATACAAAGACTTAGCGCGATTCCCATTTTTGGGCACGCTCCTTGCATCATGAAGAACGAACACCAGTGGCGCGCTCCGGCTCGGGGCGCAGACCACAGGGCCTACATTCTCGCCGTTTCCTGGAGCTACGAATGCACGCGCTGCCGATCTACCTCGATTACTCCGCCACCACGCCGGTCGATCCGCGCGTGGCGGCAAAAATGATTCCCCACCTGACCGAATTCTTCGGCAACCCCGCCAGCCGCTCGCACGCGCTGGGCTGGCACGCCGACGCCGCCGTCGAAAACGCCCGCAAGCAAGTCGCCGCGCTGGTCAACGCCGACGCCCGCGAGATCGTCTGGACCTCCGGCGCGACCGAGTCGAACAACCTGGCCATCAAGGGCGCGGCCCACTTCAACAAGGGCAAGGGCAAGCACCTGGTCACGGTCAAGACCGAGCACAAGGCCGTGCTCGACACGATGCGCGAACTCGAGCGCGAAGGCTTCGAGGTGACCTACCTCGACGTGCTGCCCAACGGCCTGCTCGACCTGGACCTGTTCAAGGCGGCGCTGCGGCCCGACACCATCCTCGCCTCCGTCATGTTCGTCAACAACGAGATCGGCGTGATCCAGGACATCGCCGAGCTGGGCGAGATCTGCCGCGAGCGCGGCGTGCTGCTGCACGTCGACGCCGCGCAGGCGACCGGCAAGGTCGCCATCGACCTGAGTCTATTAAAAGTGGACTTGATGTCGTTCTCGGCCCACAAGACCTACGGCCCGAAGGGCATCGGCGCGCTGTACGTGCGGCGCAAGCCGCGGGTGCGCATCGAGGCGCAGATGCACGGCGGCGGCCACGAGCGCGGCCTGCGCTCGGGCACGCTGGCCACGCACCAGATCGTCGGCATGGGCGAGGCCTTCGAGCTGGCCCGGCTGGAAATGGAAAGCGAGAACGCGCGCATCCTGGCGCTGCGCGAACGGCTGCGCCACGGCTTCGACGACCTGGAGGAGGTGTTCGTGAACGGCGACCTGGACCGCC
The DNA here is from genome assembly GCA_014379395.1 of Burkholderiaceae bacterium. Lineage (GTDB taxonomy): Bacteria > Pseudomonadota > Gammaproteobacteria > Burkholderiales > Burkholderiaceae_D > Janthinobacterium. The sequence continues at coordinate 2,621 of JACMLV010000608.1, read as the reverse complement.
GGGTGCCGCACAACATCAACATCAGCTTCAACTATGTCGAGGGCGAATCGCTGCTCATGGCGATCAAGGACATCGCCGTCTCGAGCGGCTCGGCCTGCACCTCGGCCAGCCTGGAGCCGTCCTACGTGCTGCGCGCGCTCGGCCTGTCCGACGAGATGGCGCACAGCTCGATCCGCTTCAGCCTGGGCCGCTTCACCACCGTCGAGGAGGTCGATTTCGCCATCGCGCTGATCAAGTCCAAGATCGACAAGCTGCGCAGCCTGTCGCCGCTGTGGGACATGTACCAGGAAGGCATCGACCTCAACACCGTGCAGTGGGCCGCGCACTAGGCGCGTCCACCCTAGCGACAAACATCAGGAGCAAACAATGGCATACAGCGACAAGGTCCTCGACCACTACGAAAATCCGCGCAACGTCGGCAGCTTCGACAAGGACGACAACAGCGTCGCCACCGGCATGGTCGGCGCGCCGGCCTGCGGCGACGTGATGAAGTTGCAGATCAAGGTCGGCGAGGACGGCGTGATCGAGGACGCCAAGTTCAAGACCTACGGCTGCGGCTCGGCGATCGCCTCGTCGTCGCTGGTCACCGAATGGCTCAAGGGCAAGACGCTGGACCAGGCGCTGGCGATTGAGAACACGGCCATCGCCGAGGAACTGGCGCTGCCGCCGGTGAAGATCCACTGCTCGATCCTGGCCGAGGACGCCATCAAGGCGGCCGTGGCCGACTACCGCAGCCGGCACGACGGCGACAAGGCCGGCGAAACCGAACACGTCGCCTGCGCGCCGCTGCCCTAAGCCGCTTCCCTAATTCATCCATCTCCAATAAAGAGGTCCCACCATGTGCGATAGCGACAACGTGATCGAAGCCCCATCCCAGCAGCTGATCCTGACCGACGCCGCCGTCGGCAAGGTCGGCGAACTGATCGCCGAGGGCGGCAACCCCGACCTGAAGCTGCGGGTCTACGTCAACGGCGGCGGCTGCTCCGGCTTCCAGTACGGCTTCGCCTTCGACGACGCCATCAACGACGACGACTTCCAGGTCGAAAAAGACGGCGTCACGCTGCTGGTCGACGCGATGAGCATGCAATACCTGGCCGGCGCCGAGATCGGCTACGAGGACGGGCTCGAAGGCTCGCGCTTCATCATCAAGAACCCGAACGCCGCCACCACCTGCGGCTGCGGCAGCTCGTTTTCCGCTTGACCACAAGGAGCCGGCCATGAGCGTCACCCTCACCGAAAAAGCCGCCAAGCACGTGCAAAACTTCCTGTCCAAGCGCAACTGCCTGGGCCTGCGCCTGGCGGTCAAGACCAGCGGCTGCTCCGGCATGGCCTACGCGCTCGAATTCGCCGACGCCGCGCTGGAGGACGACCTGCGCTTCGAGAGCCGCGGCGTGACCCTGCTGATCGATCCGAAGAGCCTGCCCTTCCTCGAGGGAACCGAGCTCGACTTCGTGCGCGAAGGCTTGAACGAAGGCTTCAAGTTCAACAACCCGAACACCAAGAACCAGTGCGGCTGCGGCGAGAGCTTCACCGTATAAAGCACATCAAGCGTTTATCGCGTTTTTCAGAAAGACTGACATGGCCCTATTGCAGATCGCCGAACCGGGCATGAGCGCGGCCCCGCACCAGCACCGTCTGGCCGTGGGGATCGACCTGGGCACCACCAACTCGCTGGTGGCGAGCGTCTTCAGCGGCAGCGCCGCCGTCATCCGCGACGCCGCCGAGCGCGCGCTGCTGCCCTCCGTGGTGCGCTACCTGGCGCCGCAAGACGGCGTCGACGCCGCCGACGCCATCGTCGTCGGCCACGACGCGCAGGCGAGCCAGAGCAGCGACCCGCACAACACGCTGTCGTCGATCAAGCGCCTGATGGGGCGCAGCCTGGCCGACCTGGACCGGGCGGCCGACCTGCCCTACGCCTTCGTCGACGCGCCCGGCATGGTGCGCATCGACACGGCGGCCGGCGTGAAAAGCCCGGTCGAGGTGTCGGCCGACATCCTGCGCACGCTGCGCTCGCGCGCCGAGGCCTCGCTGGGCGGAGAGCTGACCGGCGCCGTCATCACGGTGCCGGCCTACTTCGACGACGCCCAGCGCCAGGCCACCAAGGACGCCGCCCGGCTGGCCGGCCTGAACGTGCTGCGCCTGCTGAACGAGCCGACCGCGGCCGCCATCGCCTACGGCCTCGACAACGCGGCCGAGGGCGTGTTCGCGATCTACGACCTGGGCGGCGGCACTTTCGACATCTCGATCTTGAAACTCTCGCGCGGCATCTTCGAGGTGCTCGCCACCAATGGCGACTCGGCGCTGGGCGGCGACGACTTCGACCAGCGCATCTACACCTGGATTCTGGAGACGGCAGGCCTGAGCGGCACGCCGCTGGCGGCGCAGGACGCGCGCCACCTCTTGACGCTGGCGCGCGGCGCCAAGGAGGCGCTCAGCGCCGCGCACCTGGCGCCGCTGGCGGCGAAACTGAGCGACGGCCGCGCGCTGTGCCTGACGCTCACGCGCGACACCTTCTTTGATCTGTGCGCCGACCTGGTCGCGCGCACCCTGCAACCGACCCGCAAGGCGCTGCGCGACGCCGGCCTGGGCCTGGACGACGTCGACGGCGTGGTGCTGGTGGG
>JACMLV010000607.1 GCA_014379395.1 Burkholderiaceae bacterium | reverse complement strand
TCCCCGGCCCGGCGTGGCTACTGGATCACCCGGTAGCAAGGCGTATACACCTTGCCGGCCAGCTTCATCCGGTGTTGCGCGACGAACGACGCCAGCAGCTCGTCCATTGGCCCCATGATCTCGGCGTCGCCGTGGATTTCGAAGTGGCCGTATTTCTCGATGGCGCGGATGCCCTCGTCCTTCACGTTGCCCGCCACCACGCCGGAAAACGCGCGGCGCAGGTTGGCCGCCAGCAGGTGCTTGGCCTGGTTCTTATGCAGGCTCAGGTTGCGCATGTTGTCGTGGGTCGGCGCGAACGGGCGCTGGAACTCGTGGTCGATCTTCAGCAGCCAGTTGAAGTAATAGGCGTCGCTGTGGGCCTTGCGGAATTCGCGCACCAGTTTGATGCCGGCGGCCATCTCGGTGGCCACCAGGTCCGGGTCGTCGATGATGATCTTGTAGCGCTGCTGCGCCTCGGGGCCGAGCGTCGCGCCGATGAAGGCGTTGATCTGCACGAAATACTCGCGCGAGGTTTCCGGGCCGGAGAACAGCAGCGGGAACGGCATGGCCACGTTGTCGGGGTGCAGCAGGATGCCGAGGATGTACAGGATCTCCTCGGCCGTGCCCGCGCCGCCCGGAAACACCACGATGCCGTGGCCGGTGCGCACGAACGCCTCGAGGCGCTTTTCGATGTCGGGCATGATGACCAGGTCGTTGACGATCGGGTTCGGCGACTCGGCGGCGATGATGCCCGGCTCGGTGATGCCGAGGTAGCGCCCGCCGTGCAGGCGCTGCTTGGCGTGTCCTATCGTGGCGCCCTTCATCGGTCCCTTCATCGCGCCCGGCCCGCAGCCGGTGCAGATGTCGAGGCCGCGCAGGCCCATCTGGTAGCCCACTTCCTTCGAGTAATTGTATTCGGCGCGGTTGATCGAGTGGCCGCCCCAGCACACCACCAGGTTCGGGTTGAGCTGGGTTTGCAGCACGTTGGCGTTGCGCAGGATGTGGAACACGGCGTCGGTCAGGCCCTCGGTGCTGTCGAGGTCGAACTTCGGATTGCCGGTCACCTCGTCGGCCACGAAGATGATGTCGCGCAGCACGGCGAACAGGTGTTCGTGGATGCCCTTGATCATCTTGCCGTCGACGAAGGCGAAGGCCGGCGCGCCCTTGATGTCGAGCTTGATGCCGCGCTCGCGCTGGATGATGCTGATTTCAAACGATTTATACCGCTCCAGCAGTTCCTTGCCGTCGTCGATGGTGCTGCCGGAATTGAGCACGGCCAGCGCGCAGCTGCGAAACACGGTGTACAGGCCGCCTTGGCTGGTGTCGAGCAATTTGGCGACTTCGGTTTTGGAGAGCACATCCAGCCTGCCCTCGGGCGAGACCAGGGTATCGATTACATCATGTTCCATGAGACGTACATCCTTAAAAAATTCGGGTGCTACAGACGAGATTCCACACGCCAATATACGACAAGTCGGGATCGTTTGGGGCGGCGAGCGCGGAAACTCGCCGGAGTTCCCGGGCTAGGCAGACTTTTTCTCGCGCGCGACCCAGTACAGCAGCCCCGCCAGCAGCGCGTACGGCAGCAGCGACAAGGCGTCGGCATGGGCGCCGGCGAAGAACGGATTGGCGTGCTCGGCCCAGTTGTTCATGGCCTGGTCGAAATTGGTCAGCACGCCGGCGGTGATGGCGATGATGATGCCGGCCAGCGCGCCGCCGGCAATGTAGCCCGATGCCATCAATACGCCCGCGCTGCGGTCGCCCGCCAGTTGCTGTGCTTGCGCCGTCAAACCGGCATTGTGCGCCAGGTTGTTGTT
>JACMLV010000606.1 GCA_014379395.1 Burkholderiaceae bacterium | reverse complement strand
GCGGCGTCGACCTCGGCGGCGGTGCCGAGCGCGACGCGCGCGACCGGCTCGCCGAGCGCCGGATTGAAGACGTCGGCGTAGCGCCCGCTGGCGGTATCGACCTTGGCGCCGTTGATGAAATGGGTGATGGTATCGAGATCGCTCATAGTTTCTTTCTGCCTAAACTGAAGGGTGTGGACTACGCGTCGGCCTGCGCCAGCAGCGTCTCGGCCGGCACATATTCATAGCCCAGGTCGCGGGCCACCGCCTCGTAGGTGACTTTGCCGCCGCACACGTTCAAGCCGTGCCGCAGGTGGACGTCGTCGCGCATCGCGGCGCGCCAGCCCTTGTCGGCCAGCGCCAGCGCCGGCCCGATGGTGGCGTTGTTGAGCGCGAAGGTCGAGGTGCGCGCCACCGCGCCCGGCATATTGGCGACGCAGTAGTGCACCACGTCGCCGACCATGAAGGTCGGCTCGGCGTGGGTGGTCGGGTGCGAGGTGGCGAAGCAGCCGCCCTGGTCGATGGCGACGTCGACCACCACCGCGCCGGAGCGCATCGCGCCGATCATCGCGGCCGTCACCAGTTTCGGCGCGGCGGCGCCCGGCACCAGCACGGCGCCGACCACCAGATCGGCCCCGCGCACCGCCTCCTCGATCGCCTGGCCGTGCGAATACTGGGTCACGATGCGGTTGCCGAACACCAGATCGAGCTGGCGCAGGCGGTCGACGTTGCGGTCCAACACGGTGACGCGCGCGCCGATGCCGACCGCCATTTGCAGCGCGTTGGTGCCGACCACGCCGCCGCCGAGGATGGCGATATGGCCCGGCGCGACGCCCGGCACGCCGCCGAGCAGCAGGCCCATGCCGCCCTTCGACTTTTCCAGATGCGCGGCGCCGGCCTGGATCGCCATGCGCCCGGCCACCTCGCTCATCGGCGCGAGCAGCGGCAGGCCGCCACCCGGCCCGGTGATGGTTTCGTAGGCGATGCAGACCGCGCCCGACAGCACCAGCGCGGCGGTCTGCTGCGGGTCGGGCGCCAAGTGCAGATAGGTGTACAAAATCTGCCCTTCGCGCAGCAGCGCGCATTCCTGCGGCTGCGGCTCCTTGACCTTGACGATCATGTCGGCGCGGGCGAAGACCTCCTCGGCCGTCTCGGCCAGCGCGGCGCCGGCCGCCACGTACAGCGCGTCGGTCATGCCGATGGCCGCGCCGGCGCCTTTTTGCACCAGCACCGCGTGCCCGCGCTGGCAGAATTCGCGCACGCTGGCCGGCGTCAGCCCGACCCGCGACTCGTTGTTCTTGATTTCCTTTGGAACGCCGATCAGCATCTCGTTCTCCCCGTTTTATCCCCGCGCGCCTCTGAGTGTGGCGCTACGCGAGGTTTTTCAACACCTGCGCCAACTTCCCGAACAACTCGTCGATATGCTGTTTTTCCAGCACCAGCGGCGGCGACAAGGCGATGATGTCGCCGGTGGTGCGGATCAACACTCCGGCGGCGAAGGCCTGGCGGAAGGCGTCGAAGGCGCGCGCGCCCGGCTTGCCGGGAATCGGCGCCAGCTCGATGCCGGCGATCAGGCCGATGCTGCGCAGGTCGATCACGTGCGGCAGGCCCTTGAGCGAATGCACCGCGTCGGCCCAGTAAGCCTGCATGCCGGCCGCGTGCTCGAGGATTTTCTGTTCCTCGAACACCTCCAGCGTCGCCAGCGCGGCCGCACAAGCCAGCGGATGGCCGGAATAGGTATAGCCGTGAAACAGCTCGATGCCGGCCGGCGCCTGCATGAAGGTGTCGTAGATGTGCTGCTGGCTGAACACCGCGCCCATCGGCACGGCGCCGTTGGTCAGCCCCTTGGCGGTGGTCATCAGGTCCGGCTGGACGTCGAAATAATCGGCCGCGAACGGCGTCGTCATGCGCCCGAAGCCGGTGATCACCTCGTCGAAAATGAGCAGGATGCCGTGCTTGGTGCACAACTCGCGCAGCCGCTTCAGGTAGCCCTTGGGCGGAATCAGGACGCCGGTCGAGCCGGCCACCGGCTCGACGATCACGGCGGCGATGGTCGAGGCGTCGTGCAGCGCGACGATGCGCTCGAGCTCGTCGGCCAGGTTGGCGCCGTGTTCCGGCTCGCCGCGGGTGTAGGCGTTGCGTTCGAGGTCGTGGGTGTGCGGCAGGTGGTCGACGCCGGCCAGCAGCGGGCCGAAATTCTTGCGGTTGGAGCCGATGCCGCCGACCGAGGTGCCGCCGAAGCCGACCCCGTGGTAGCCGCGCTCGCGTCCGATCAGGCGGGTGCGCGAGCCCTCGCCGCGCGCCTTGTGGTAGGCCAGCGCCATCTTCAGCGCGGTGTCGACCGCCTCCGAGCCGGAGTTGGTGTAGAACACCTGGGCGAAGCGGTGCTTGCTGTAGTCCATCAAGCGCTCGGCCAGCTCGAAGGCGGCCGGATGGCCCATCTGGAAGGTCGGCGCGAAGTCGAGCTGGCCGGCCATGGCGCGGATCGCGCCGACGATCTTCGGCTGGGCGTGGCCGCAGGCGACGCACCACAGGCCGGCGGTGCCGTCGAGCACGCTATTTCCGTCGACGTCGCGGTAATACATGCCCTCGGCCGACACCAAGAGGCGGGGCTGGGCCTTGAAGTCGCGGTTGTTGGTAAATGGCATCCAAAACGACGCCATCGATTCTGGTCTGGATTGGTGCATGCAATTCTCCTGACGTTCTTGGTTTCGTCCTGCGATCTTGTGCGCGCCTTCACTATGGCACAGATACAAGATTTTCTGAACTCCCCCGAATGTTGCCCGCAATAAAATATCCACTGCGCGGCGAACTGAGCCGGTCTTGCGCTATTCGCCGGAAAACGCGTCGCGGCGCGCCATGAGCCTGATCAAGGCCAAAGCCTCGCAGCGGGCCATAGTGGCGAACGCCGAACCGAGAAAAGGTTCCCATCCCTTTCAATCCACAACCGGAGACTTGCCATGTCAACCATACCGAAAGCCACCCGCTCCACCCTGATCCCCTGCCTGCGCTACCGCGACGCGCCGGCCGCCATCGACTGGCTGTGCGAAGTCTTCGGCTTTGAAAGGGAGCTGGTGGTGGCCAACGACGACGGCAGCATCGCCCACGCCCAACTGGCGTTCGGCAACGGCATGATCATGCTCAGTTCGATTTTCGACACCGAATTCGGGCGCCTGATGAAGCAGCCCGAGGAATTGGGCGGCGCCAACACCCAGAGCTGCTATCTGATCGTCGAAGACGCCGACCGCGTCCACGCGCGGGCGGTGGCGGCCGGCGCGCACATCGTGCTCGACATAAAGGATCAGGAGTACGGCGGGCGCGATTTCACCTGCCGCGACCCGGAGGGCCACCTGTGGACCTTCGGCACCTACGACCCGTGGTGAGCCGCCGGCCCTATGGCCGGCGTTGCAGGTCGGCGCCGCCGAAGGCGTTCGGCAATTGCGCGCTGGCGGTGGTTTCAAACACCTCGCCGCGCAGATTGGACAGCACCACCGGCAAGGCGTTGCCACCCAATTCCAGGATCACCTGGCGGCAGGCGCCGCAGGGCGCGATCGGCCCGTCGGTGTCGCCGATCACGGCCAGCTTGTCGAAGTCGCCCGGCTTGTAACCATGCGCGACCGCGCTGAAAAACGCCGTGCGCTCGGCGCAATTGCATAGCCCGTAAGACGCGTTTTCCACATTACAGCCGCGGAAAACCCGCCCGTCGCGGCACAGCAGCGCCGCCCCCACCAGAAATTTCGAATACGGCGCATATGCCGTCAGGCGCGCCGCCGCCGCTTCCGCGATCAATTCTTCGTTGTTCATGCCTGCATTCCCTCTGGACGGATGGTGCGGTAGACCACCTGATCGGGCGCCGGGGCGCCCTCGCCGATCGCATAGGCCGCCTGGATTTCCCGCACCGCCTGCTCGGCCGCCGCCTGCGTGCGCGCATGCACCAGCGCCAGCGGCTGACCGGCGACGATACACTCGCCCAGCCCAACCAGGTCGGACAGGCCAACCGCAAAGTCGATCGCATCGCTTGGACGGCGGCGCCCGCCGCCCAGTTCAACCACGGCCAGCCCCAGGCCGCGGCAATCGCAGCTGCCGGCATAGCCGTTCGAGAGCGCCGGCACGGCAACGACGATGGGCGCTTGTTCCAGGTGCAGGTCGGGACGCTCGACCAGGTCGGCCGGTCCGCCCAGCGCAGCGACCATGCGCGCGAACCGTTCGGTGGCGAGCCCCGAATCGAGGGCAGCCATCAGCTTGGCGCGCGCCACCGTTTCGTTCTCGGCCAGACCACCCAGCACCAGCATCTCGGCGCACAAGGCCAGTGTCACTTCATGCAGGCGCGCCGGACGCGAGCGCCCGGTCAGGTAATCGACGGCGCAGCGCACTTCGAGCGCATTGCCGGCGCATGGCGCGAGCGCTTCGTTCATGTCGGTCAGGATGGCCGCGGTGCGCATGCCGGCGCCGTTGCCGACGGCGACGATGCTCTGGGCCAGTTCGACCGATTTGTCGTAGGTCGGCATGAACGCGCCGCTGCCCACTTTGACGTCCATTACCAGCGCGTCCAGCCCGGCGGAGAGCTTTTTGGACAGGATCGATCCGGTGATCAGCGCGATCGATTCCACCGTGGCGGTCACGTCGCGGATGCTATAGAGCCGTTTGTCGGCCGGCGCCAGTTGCGCCGTCTGGCCGATAATGGCCACCCCCACTTCGCGCACCACTTTGCGCAGCAGTTCGACATCGGGCACGGTGCAATAGCCGGGAATCGCATCGAACTTGTCGAGCGTGCCGCCGGTGTGGCCCAGGCCGCGGCCCGAAATCATCGGCACGAAACCGCCGCAGGCCGCGACCATCGGCCCCAACAACAGCGAGACCACATCGCCCACGCCGCCGGTCGAGTGCTTGTCGACCACCGGGCCGGGCAGCTCGAGCGCGCG
>JACMLV010000605.1 GCA_014379395.1 Burkholderiaceae bacterium | reverse complement strand
CTTTTTTAGCGAGCCTGATTGATCCACGAGCCAGGGCCTTGGCGCTGGCCAACTGGGTGCGCCGCAACATCCGCTACGTCGGCGTCTACGTCGGGCCGGGCGGCGTGGTGCCGCACCCGGCGGCCAGCGTGCTGGAGAACCGCTACGGCGACTGCAAGGACCACGCCGTCCTGCTCGAGGCGCTGCTGGCGGCGGCCGGCATCGACAGCAGCGGCGCCCTGATCAACAACGGCAACGCCTACCGCCTGCCGCGCACGCCGACCCTGGGCATCTTCAACCACCTGATCACCTATATTCCCAGCCTCGACCTGTACCTCGACTCGACCGCCGAGTCGGTGGCGGCCGGCTATCTGCCGAATCACGACCTGGGCAAGCCGGTGCTCTTGATCAAGTCGGGTCAACTGGCGCGCACGCCGGCCCTGCAGAACGAGCGCAGCCGGCACGCGATCGCCTTCCACATCGGCAAAAGCGGCAACAGCCTGTTCCGCGTCGCCAAGACCAGCGCCGGCGCCACCGCCGAGCCGTACCGGCAGGCGCTGCGCGACACGCGCCAGGCCGAGCGCGACCAGCTGGTCGGGCGCATGCTGGAAGGATTCGGGCAAAAAGGCTATGGCGTGCTCGAGGCGGGCCTGCTCGATGGCGGCGGCGACGAGTATCAGATGGTGTTCGCCGGCATCAGCGAGAATTTCGCCAACCTGCCGGGGCCGACCGGGGTCGGCACGGCCTACGATTTCTGGGGCGGGATGGTGGAGGCGGTGGCGGCGCTGACGCAGGAGGCCACGCGCAGCCAGGACTTCATTTGCCGCGGCTTCGACAGCGAGGATGAGATCGGCTTCGATTTCGCGCCCGGGGTGCGCATCCTGGCGCTGCCCAAGACGGTGACGCTGCGCGCCGAGCGGCTCAGCTACAGCGCCCGCTATGCGCGCCGCGGCAACCTGGTGACGGTGCGCCGCGCGCTGCGCTTTTCGCCCGCCGGCGCGCTCTGCACGCCGGACGAGTTCCGCCGTATCCAGCCGCTGCTCGAGCGCATCGCGCGCGACCTGAAAAGCCAGATCATCGTGCGGGCGAAGTAAACTTTAGTTAGTGTGCAGCTGCATGGTGGCGGCGTCGAACTTGCCTTCGCACACCAGCGGCACGATGCGCAGGCTCTTCTCGATCGCTTCCTCGATCAGACTTTGCTCCTCCTTGCGCGGCCGGTGCAGCACGAAGTCGGCCACCGCCTGCTGCGAGGCGAGGGCGCGAGGATGGCCGATGCCGAGCCGCAGGCGCCAGTAATCCTGGGTGCCCAGCGCGGCCGTGATGTCCTTCAAGCCGTTGTGGCCGCCGGCCGAGCCGCCCTTTTTCATCTTCGCCACGCCGGGCGCCAGATCGAGCTCGTCGTGCACCACCAGCACCTCGTCGGGCGCGATCTTGTAAAAGCGCGCCAGCGCGCCGACCGACTGGCCGGAGCGGTTCATGAAGGTCTGCGGTTCGAGCAGCCACACCTCCTGGCCGGCGATGCGGGTCTTGGCCAGCAAGGCGTTAAAGCGCGTCTCGCGCTGCAGGCGCGTGCCCGGCAGGCTGTTGGCCAGGTTGTCGACCAGCCAGAAGCCGGCGTTGTGGCGGGTTTGTTCGTATTCGGGGCCGGGGTTGCCGAGGCCGACGATCAGGCGAATTGGCATGGCGTTCCAAGAAAGGTAAAAGCGGAATTATGGACAATAAAAAACCCGCCAGGCGGGTTTTTTATGCAGTACGCGATTTGCGGCCGCGCGCGGCCGCAAACAGGAACAATTACTTCTTCGCTTCAGCGGCAGGAGCGGCTGCGGCGACGGCTTCAGCGGCGACGTGGCCGGCTGGGACCGAAGCGGTGGCGACGGTCAGGTTCGAACCGTGGGTGATCGCGGTCACGCCGGCTGGCAGGACCAGGTCGGCAACGTGGATCGAGTGACCGACGTCGATGTTGGCCAGGTCGACGGCGACGAATTCTGGCAGCGCGCCTGGCAGGCAAGACACTTCCAACTCGGCCATCACGTGGCTGATGGTGGCGCCGTGCAGCTTGACCGCTGGCGAGACGTCGGCGTTGACGAAGTGCAGTGCGACTTTCATGTGCACTTTTTGGTTCGCGTCGACGCGCTGGAAGTCAGCGTGCAGGACCAATTGCTTGTATGCGTGGACTTGGAAGTCGCGCAACAGCACTTGCTGGGTCACGCCTTCGATTTCCAGATCCAGGATCGACGAGTGGAACACTTCTTTTTTCAGCGCGTGGTACAGCGCGTTGTGGTCGAGCGAGATAGCGACCGGGGCTTCGGTGCCACCGTAGACGATACCTGGGGTTTGACCGGCGATACGCAGGCGGCGGCTCGCTCCGGTCCCCTGCAAAGTGCGTTTGAATGCGACAACTTTCATGTGATGCTCCAAAAAAACAAGACTCGCGTCCTGCGTTGTGAACACCCCCGCGACCAGGGGGTTCGAAAGATGCGTCCGTCAAAAACGGACGCATGAAAAATGATAAAAGCCGCGGTGGCGATACCGCGGCTTGGTCTGGCCTACTGCTCTGCTTAGTCCATGAACAGCGACATCACCGAATCGCCCTTCGTGATGCGCTTGAAGGTCTCGGCCAGCAGCGGCGCGCAGGTCAGTTGACGAATCTTGGCGCAGGCTCGCGCCGCATCGGACAGCGGAATCGTGTCGGTCACCACCAGTTCGTCGAGCGAGGAGGCGCTGATGCGCTCGATCGCCGGGCCGGACAGCACCGGATGGGTGCAATACGCCACCACTTTCTTGGCGCCGCGCTCCTTGAGCACTTCGGCGGCCTTGGTCAGGGTGCCGGCGGTGTCGACCATGTCGTCCATGATCACGCAGTTGCGGCCTTCGACTTCGCCGATGATGTTCATCACTTCCGACACGTTCGCCTTCGGGCGGCGCTTGTCGATGATGGCCAGGTCGCAACCGAGGCGCTTGGCCAGCGCGCGCGCGCGCACCACGCCGCCGACGTCGGGCGAGACCACCAGCAGGTCCTGGTAATTTTTCTTCTGCAAGTCGCCCAGCAGGATCGGCGAGGCGTAGATATTGTCGACCGGGATGTCGAAGAAGCCCTGGATCTGGTCGGCGTGCACGTCCATGATCAAGACCCGCTCGACGCCGGCTTTTTCGAGCATGTTGGCGACCACCTTGGCCGAGATCGCGACCCGCGCCGAGCGCGGACGACGGTCTTGACGCGCATAGCCGAAATACGGAATGGCGGCCGTGATGCGGCCGGCCGAAGCGCGTTTCAGGGCGTCGACCATCAGGATCAGTTCCATCAGGTTGTCGTTGGTTGGCGCGCAGGTCGATTGCAGAACGAACACGTCTTTGCCGCGCACGTTCTCGTTGATCTCCACCGTCACTTCACCGTCGGAGAATTTCGCAACGTCGGCTTTGCCGAGCGGGAGGCCGAGCGTTTTTGCGACCCCTTCTGCCAACGCTGGATTCGCGTTGCCGGTAAAAACCATCAGGTTTTCGTAAGCCATTGGAGTCCCAAGAGGTAATCGTTGATATCTTTGAAAAGCCAACAGCCGAACCTTGGCTCGGCATTGACTGTGATTTAAGGATGATCCCGCCGTGCGGGGGCACCGATGTCACCCTGGCCGGACGCACACTTCGCATCGACAGCTCCGATTTGGCCGGCATCGGCGCAAACCCAGGGAAAACGAATGGCAGGGGAAGAAGGACTCGAACCTTCGGATGCCGGAATCAAAATCCGGTGCCTTAACCAACTTGGCGATTCCCCTACGCAACTGACTTGCTTCTCGTTACAGGCCAACATTCTAGCGCCAAATCAACAAAAAGCCAAATTTTTTTATTGCACCAACATCGCAAACAAGGGGTGGCGGCTCAGCGCTTTGGCTTTCCAGGCAGTCCAGATGGCGGGCACATTACTGAGCGCCGCATCGGCTTGTTCCTCGTCGTCAAACGCGCAAAACACGCAAGCACCGGAGCCAGTCATCCTGGCATCGCCATAACGCCCCAACCATGTTATCGCCTCTTCTACCGGCGGAAACAAGCGGGTCGCCACTTGCTGCAAGTCGTTTTTTCCATATCCAATCAAACCGTTTCGATTTGCGTGGTGGCTGGAAAAGTCCGCTATTCTGACGGGTTCCGTGTTCCTTGTCAAATCCTGCGCCGAAAAAATTGCGGCTGTGGGGACGGCGACGCCCGGCTCGATCACCACGTACCAGCAATTTGGCGCCGGCACCGGCCGCATCGCCTCGCCCACGCCCTCGACGAAGGCGGTTTCGCCGAAGATGAAAAACGGGATGTCGGCGCCGAGCGGCAAGCCGAGCGCCATCAGCTCGGCGCGCGTCAGGCCGGCGCCCCACAGATGGTTCAGCGCCATCAGCGTGGTGGCCGCGTCGGACGAGCCGCCGCCCAGCCCGCCGCCCATCGGCAGCCGCTTGTCGATCGCGATATCGACGCCGGGCGGCGCAATACCTCGGCCCGCAACAGCGCGGCGGCGCGCATGATCAAATCCCGCTCCGGCGCCACACCGGCGATGTCGGTCACGCGCCGCAGTTGCGCGTCGGCGCGCAACTGGAAATGCAGCAGGTCGCCGTGGTCGACCAGCTGGAACACGCTTTGCAGCAAGTGATAGCCGTCGGCGCGGCGGCCGACGATGTGCAGGAATAAATTGAGCTTGGCCGGAGCCGGGCAGTTATCGAGGCGGGTGACGGTCATGGCGTTTCTGGTGGATCGAGGACGATGCGGATGGCGACCTCTTCGGTTTGCAAGTCGGCGCTGCGTTCGGCGTCGATGCGCTTGGGTCGCGGCACGGTAGCCCGGGGCGCGCCGCCCCGCGGCTCGGCGGCGGCCGGTTCGTCCTGCCAGCTAACGAAATGCAGGCGCCAGCCGTCATGCGTGGTGACGCGGTCGCGGCGCGGGCTGGCGACAAAGCGCGCGCCGCTGGCGTCGATCGCATAGCCTTGCAGCCAGTCGCGCAAGCCGGACACCGGCAGCGGCCAGCCCAGCGTCTCGGCGCTCAGGCTGTCGATATCGGCCGCCGCCCGCGGCGGCTGGCCGGCCTGGGTCAGCGTGGCCAGCCCGGGCGCGACGCTGATCTGCGCCACCGTCTGTCCAAGCGGGGAAGTCAATACGACGTCGGTCCGCGCGCCGCTCTGGCGCCAGCTGAAACGCCCGGCCAGCGATTCGGTCTTGCCGTCGCGCAGGTAATTCACCGAGAGCCGGCCCGACAGCTCGATCTGTTCGCGATACGGCGCCACCGGCTCGGACGACGGCGGCGGCGGCGGCGGCGCGATGGCGCAGCCCGCCAGCAGCGTCCCGACGCAGGCGGCCAGCAGCAGGCGGCGGATCGGCGTCATCGTCATCGCGCACCCCGCTTACAGTCGCACATTCAGGCGCGCCAGCGTGCTTTTCAGCGTATCGTTTTTCGGGTCCTTGGCGCGCGCCTCGCGCCACAGTTTCTGCGCGCCGGCCTGGTCGCCCTTATGCCACAGCACTTCGCCCAGATGCACGGCGATGTCGGGATCGGCGCGCAAGGCGTAGGCGCGGCGCAGCATCGCCTCGGCCTGCTCCAGATGGCCGAGGCGGAATTCGACCCAGGCCATGCTGTCCATGATGAACGGGTCGTCCGGCGCCATCTTCAGCGCCTGCCCGATCAGCGTCTGCGCTTCCGGCAGGCGCACATTGCGCTCGGCGAGCGAATAGCCCAGCGCGTTGTAGGCTTGATGGTTGTCCGGCTCGAGTGCGATGACGCGCCGCAGGCTCGTTTCCATCGCGTCGAAGCGCTGCGCCCTCTCGGCCGCCAGCGCGAAATCGTAGAGCAGGCCGGTGTGGTCGGGGAAGCGCTTGAGCGCCGCCTCCAGCGCGGCCAGGGCGGCCGGATGCTGGCCGGCGTCGCGCAGCAACTGGGCGTCGGCCTGCGCGACCCGGCCCCGCTCGTCGGCGTCCTCGCTTTTCAATTCGACGAGCGTCTGCCGCGCGCCGTCCAAGTCGCCATGCTTGGCCAGCAGCTGGGCGCGCCGGATGCGGGCGCTGAAATAGGCCCGCGGCTCGCTCTCGTCGACCTTGTCGAGCCACTGCAGCGCGCCGGCCTTGTCGCCGCGCTCCTCGGCCAGCTGGGACAGGATCATCAAGACCTTCGAGGCGTCGCGCTCGTCGTCCGGATGGGCCGCCAGCACCGCCAGGAACTGCTTGAAATAGCCCTCGGCCGCCTTGCTGTCGTCCAGTTGCATCGAGACGATGCCGAGCGCGTACAGCGTGCCCAGATGCTCGGGCTGGCCCTTGAGCAGGATGCGGAACTGCTCGCGCGCCGGCGCGAAGCGCTTTTGCTCGACCAGCATGCGCACATAGGCCGAGCGCACTTCGCGCGCGCCCGGATGGGCATCCAAAAACGTCGTCAGCAGCTTGGTCGCGTCGCTCGCGTCGGGCGTCACCTGCGCCAGGGTCAGCAGCGCCAATTCGGAGTCGGGCGCGATCTGCAAGGCGCGCCGCGCCTCTTGCTTGGCGCGCGCGGCGTCGCCGGCCGCGAAGGCGCCCTGGGCCAGCACCAGGTGCGCCTCCTGCACCCCGGCATACGGCGCCAGCACCCGTTCGAGCAGGGCCAGCGCGGCCGCCTTGTCCTTGGCGCGGGTCAGGAACTGCTGCATCTGCAGCATCGCGATGCCGCGCCCGGCCGGCGGCGTGTTTTTCAGGCGCTCGACAAATACCGGTTCGGCTTCGGCCATCTGGTCGCCCAGCACCATGAAGCCGAGGAAGTACTGGGTCGCCTCCTCCGAATGCGGCGCCAGTTCGCGCCACAGGCGGATCGCGGTCAGCGCCTCGGGCCCCTGCTTGACGGCCAGCGCGATTTCGACGGCGCGCTGGGCGATGCGCGGATCGCGCGTCTGCCGCGCCGCCCGCATCAGCGTCGCGTAGGCGCTTTGCCAGCGGCCGGCCTTGAATTCCATTTCGGCGCTGGTGATCTGGAAGAACAAATCGCTGCTCAAGGCCACGCCCGGCAACTGGTCGCGCTGCGGCGCGGCGGCCAGCTCGGCGATCGCGGCCGCGATCGGGTCGGCGG
>JACMLV010000604.1 GCA_014379395.1 Burkholderiaceae bacterium | reverse complement strand
GACCAGGAAGCCGGAGCCGACCGAGGCCTGGGTGCGCCCGCTTTTGAGCAGCACCCGCACTTGCAGGATGTCGGTGCGGGCGGCGGCGTAGAGTTTTTGGGCCGCGCTCGACGACGGCCGAAGCCGCGCCGCTGCCGGCGCCGTCGAGCGCGGCCCAAAAACTCTACGCCGCCGCCCGCAACGACATCCTGCAAGTGCGGGTGCTGCTCAAAAGCGGGCGCACCCAGGCCTCGGTCGGCTCCGGCTTCCTGGTCGGCGAGAGCGACCTGGTGCTCACCAACTACCACGTCGTGTCGCAATTCGCGCTCGACCCGGACACCTACGTCGGCGAATGGGTCGACACCGCCGGCCAGCGCGGCAAGGTCGAACTGCTGGCCGTCGACGTGCTGCACGACCTGGCCGTGGTGCGCGTGAACCGCGCCGGCACCGGTTTTTTCAAGATGCCCGAACGGCTCGCCACGCTGAGCCAGGGCCAATACCTGTACTCGATGGGCAACCCACTCGACCTCGGCTTCGCCATCTCCGAGGGCGCCTACAACGGCGTCGTCACGCGCAGCTTCTACGAGCAACTGATGTTCACCGGCCCGATCAACTCCGGCATGAGCGGCGGCCCCAGCGTCACCGCCGCGGGCGAGCTGGCCGGCGTCAACGTCGCCAAGCGCCTGGACGGCGAACTGGTGAGCTTCCTGGTGCCGGCCCGCTACGCCCAGCAACTGCTGGCCAGGGCCGCCGCCCAGGCGGCGCCGCCGAAGGACTTCAAACTGCTCGTCGCCGAACAATTGCTGGCCCACCAGGGCATGATGGTCGAGCGCCTGCTGGCCACCCCGCTCACCCTGAAGGCGATGGGCCCGTACCGCGTGCCGGTGCGCGAATCGGACCAGATGCGCTGCTGGGGCCGCGCCAACGTCAAGGACGACAGCCCGTTCATGGTCGACCGCACCAACTGCGCGATGGAATCGTCCATCTTCATCTCCGGCGCGCTGCAAACCGGGCGCGTCTCGATCCGCCACGAATACCTGCGCAGCGACAGCCTCGACCCGGCCCGCTTCGCCGCCCTCGCCAGCAGCTCGTTCAAGACCGAGAACTTCGGCAGCCACAAGAACGCCAACCTGACCGCGCCCCACTGCGCCGAGCAGTTCGTCAAACACCGCGCGCTGCCGCTGCGCGCCGTGCTGTGCGTGCGCGCCTACCGCAAATTCGCCGGCCTGTACGACTTCGCGCTGCTCACGGCCAGCACCGACAGCGCCGCCATGAGCCTGCAAAGCCGGCTCGACGCGCAGGGCGTGTCGTACCAGAACGGCATGCGCAGCGCGCGCGTCTTCCTCGAAGCGCTGACCAGGAACTAGTGGTGTGGTGATACGCTCCTCTTACGACATAAAAATGCGTCTTTTCCGCCGATACTGCGTCAAAAATCCTCGCAATACCTCGGTATTGCTGCGGTTTTTTCCTTGTCTCGACGAAAAATCCGCTATTTTTATCAGTCGCAATCAACGCGCAACACCACACCCATGAAACCGCCCTACTTCATCGAAACGCTGGCGCGCAACGGCGAAGTGCTCAGCCGCCAACGGGTGGCGGGCCTGCCGATACTGCTCGGGCGCGGCTACGACAACGACTGCATCCTCGACGACGCCCACATCGGCGCCAACCACGCCGTGATCGAACCGGACGCCGAGGGCCGGCTGCTGCTGCGCGACCTGGGCAGCAAGAACGGCGTTGTCTGGCGCGGCCGGCGCCACGCCAGCATCGCGCTCGAAGCGGACACCGTGGTGCGCCTCGGCCAGACCCACCTGCGCGTGCGCGGCGCCGACTGCCCGGTGCCGGCCGAACTGGCCGACACCAGCAGCT
>JACMLV010000603.1 GCA_014379395.1 Burkholderiaceae bacterium | reverse complement strand
TGGAAGGGCATGGACATGTCCTACCCGGAGCACCACATCAAGATCATCGACACGCCGGGCCACGTCGACTTCACGATCGAAGTCGAGCGCTCGATGCGCGTGCTCGACGGCGCCTGCATGGTCTACGACGCGGTCGCCGGCGTGCAGCCGCAGTCCGAGACGGTGTGGCGCCAGGCCAACAAGTACAAGGTGCCGCGGCTTGCGTTCATCAACAAGATGGACCGGGTCGGCGCCACGTTCTTCAAGTCCTACGACCACATCAAGAACCGCCTCAAGGGCAATCCGGTTCCGATCCAGATTCCCATCGGCGCCGAGGACAAGTTCGAAGGCGTGGTCGACCTCGTCACGATGACGGCGCTCTACTGGGACGAAGCCTCGCAGGGCATGAAGTTCGATCGCAGGGAAATTCCTGCCGGATTGGTCGCCGAGGCGAAGGAATGGCGCGACAAGATGGTCGAGGCCGCGGCCGAGGCGAATGAAGAGCTGATGAACAAGTACCTCGAGTCGAACGAACTCTCGGTCGAGGAGATCAAGAAGGGCCTGCGCCTGCGCACGATCAGCAACGAGATCGTGCCGATGCTGTGCGGTACCGCGTTCAAGAACAAGGGCGTGCAGGCGATGCTGGACGCGGTGATCGACTACCTGCCCTCGCCGGTGGACATCCTTCCGGTGAAGGGAGAGAACGAAAAGGGCGAGGCCGATTCGCGCAAGCCCAATGACGAGGAGCCGTTCGCCGCGCTCGCGTTCAAGATCATGACCGATCCGTTCGTCGGCCAGCTGTCGTTCATCCGCGTCTATTCGGGCGTGCTGCAGTCGGGCGACACGGTGCTGACCTCGGTGCGCGGCAGGAAAGAGCGTATCGGGCGGCTGCTGCAGATGCACGCCAATGAGCGCAAGGAGATCAAGGAAGTCCGCGCCGGCGACATCGCCGCCGTGGTCGGCCTCAAGGACGTGATCACCGGCGAGACCATCTGCGACGTGAAGAAGTCGATCACGCTGGAGAAGATGGAGTTCCCGGATCCCGTAATTTCGCAGGCAGTGGAGCCCAAGACCAAGGTCGACCAGGAAAAGATGGGCGTGGCGCTGAACCGGCTGGCGCAGGAAGACCCGTCGTTCCGCGTGCACACGGACGACGAATCGGGCCAGACCATCATGTCCGGAATGGGTGAATTGCACCTGGAGATATTGGTCGACCGGATGCGGCGCGAATTCGGCGTCGAGGCCAACGTCGGCAAGCCGCAGGTGGCTTACCGCGAAACGATCCAGCGCGCGGTGACGGAGGTGGAGGGCAAGTTCATCAAGCAGTCGGGTGGGCGCGGCCAGTACGGCCACGTGGTGCTCACGCTCGAACCGCTGGCGCCCGGCAAGGGCTACGCCTTCGTCGACGCGGTCAAGGGCGGGGTGGTGCCGCGCGAATTCATCCCGGCGGTCGACAAGGGCGTCCAGGAAACGCTGAAGTCCGGCGTGCTGGCCGGCTATCCGGTGGTCGACGTGCAGGTGACGCTGACCTTCGGCTCCTACCACGACGTCGATTCGAACGAGAACGCGTTCCGCATGGCCGGCTCGATCGCCTTCAAGGAGGGGATGCGCCGCGCCAACCCGGTGCTGCTCGAGCCGATGATGCAGGTGGAGGCGGAAACGCCGGAAGAATTCATGGGCAATGTGATGGGCGACCTGACGGCGCGCCGCGGCATGGTGCAGGGCATCGACGAGATACCGGGCGGGGCGGGGCGCATCGTGCGCGCCCTGGTGCCGCTGGGCGAGATGTTCGGCTATTCGACCACGCTGCGCTCGCTGACCCAGGGCCGGGCCACCTATTCGATGGAATTCAAACACTACGCGGCCGTGCCCAAGCACATCCTCGACCAAGTCGCGGCCCCGGCCCGTCCGGCGCACTGAGCCCGACGGCGCCGCGGCGGAACCTTGGATGGGCGCGGGCTTGAAGGCCCGCCCCCATGTCTTGCGGCGCGCCGATATTGAAAAGGAGAGCGGCGATGATCGATCAGAGCGAGTTGGACAAAGACACCTCCGAACGCGAATTCGTCATTACGCGCGTGGTCGCCGCGCCGCGCGAGCAAGTCTTCCACGCCTGGACCGATCCGGTGCAACTGGCGCAATGGTGGGGGCCGCACGATTTCACCAATCCGGTGTGCGAAGTCGACCTGCGCGTGGGCGGCGCCTACCGCATCGTCATGCGCGGCCCGGACGGCACCGAGTACCCGATCAAGGGCGAGTATGGACAAATCGCCGCGCCCGCGCGGCTGGTGATGACGGACAACTGGGAAGAGCACCCCGATCAATGGCGGGAACAGTTGACCGACAATCACGGCAACGCGGCCGAGGACGCGGTTCAGGAGGCGCTCGACGAGGTGACGTTCGAGGCGGAGCAGGGCGGTTGGACCCGTCTTACCATCCGCACCATTTTTTCCAGTGGCGCGGTGCGCGATGCGATGCTCAAGATGGGCATGACCGAGGGCTGGTCGCAAAGCCTGGAACGCCTCAGCGCGCTGGTGGCGAAGAAATAATAAGGCGCGCCGGCGTCAATGCTCATGCACATAGCTTCCGGGCGCCGGCTCGATCGGCGCGAAGCCCATGTCGGGCGCGCCCATCGCCGGCGGCGCCACCATCAAGTCGCTCGACTTGCGCCGCAGCCATTGCGCCCAGGCCGGCCACCACGATCCCTCGACCGGCGCCGTTTCCAGATACCAGCGATCCGGATCGACATAGCGTTCGCCGGCCAGCCAGCACGACATCCGATAGCGCCGGTTGGCATGGCCGGGCTCGCTAATGATGCCGGCGTTGTGGCCGCCGCTGGTCAGCAGGAACGTCAGTTCCGTGTCGGCCACCAGGTTCAGTTTGTAGACCGAGTGCCAGGGCGCGACATGGTCGGCTTCCGTCGCGACCGCGAAAACCGGCACATGGATGTCGCTGAGCGCGACCGAGGTGCCGTTGATCCGATAGCGCCCGGCAAACAGATCGTTGTTGAGAAATAGCCGCCGCAGATATTCGCTGTGCATCCGATACGGCATGCGCGTGGTGTCCGCGTTCCACGCCATCAGATCGGTGATCGGCGCGCGCTTGCCCAGCAGATAGTCGCGCACCATGCGCGACCAGATCAGGTCGTTCGAGCGCAGCAGTTGGAAGGCGCCCGCCATCTGCCGCGTGTCGAGGTAGCCCTGGTGCCACATCAGATTTTCCAGGTACGTGACCTGGCTCTCGTCGATGAACAGCGACAATTCGCCGACCTCGCTGAAATCGGTTTGCGCCGCCAACAGCGTCACCGAGTTAAGCTGGGCGTCGCCATGCTCGGCCAGATAGGCGGCCGCCACCGCCAGCATGGTGCCGCCGAGGCAATAGCCGACCGCGTTGATTTTCCGGTTCGGCACGATCGTCCGCACCGCCTTGCAGGCGCTAAAAATGGACCACAGATAGTCGTCCATGCCCAGGTCGCGATCCTCGCCGCTCGGGTTATGCCAGGACATGATGAACACCGTGTGGCCGCGCCCGACCAGATAATTGACCAGCGAATTGCCGGGCGAGAGATCGAGGATGTAGTACTTCATGATCCAGGCCGGCACGATCAGGATCGGCTCGGCGTGCACCTGCGCCGTCTGCGGCGCGTACTGGATCAATTCCATCAGGCCGCTGCGGTACACCACCTGGCCGGGCGTCACGGCCACCTGCGCGCCGGGCCGGAAGGCGTCGGCGGCCGGCGGCGGGCGTTTCTCCGCGGCGCGCTCGCAATCGTCGAGGAAATTCATCCAGCCGCGCACGAAATTCTGGCCGCCTTCCTGAACGGTGGCGGCCAGCACCTCGGGATTGGTGGCGATGAAATTGCCGGGCGAGACGATGTCGAGCAATTGCCGGGCGATGAAGGCCACCATGTGCTCGTGATGCGCCGACACGCCGCGGATGCCGGTGGTCGCGTTGTGCCACCATTGTTGATTAAGCAAGAAACTCTGATAGATCAGGCTGAACGGCCAGCGCTGCCAGGACGGGTCGCGAAAGCGCTTGTCTTGCGGCAAAGGCTCGATGCAGGGCGGACAGGCGCCGCCCGAACACATGCGGATTGCGTACTCGAGCAGGCGCAACTCCTTGCGCGCGGCTTTTTCGAGCAGGCGGCGCCATTTGCCCGGCGAGCCCATCAAATGCAAGGCCCAGTCCGAATACGCGAGCGCCACGCTGACGGGCGACACGCCGTTGTTGGCGCGCGCCACCGCCGCGTGCAACAGGCGGTCGAGGCCGCTGGGCGGCTCGATGTCGTTCCAGCCCGGCACCACGGTTTCCAGATGCGCGTCGCCGCGCGCCGGGCGCTTGCCGGGGCGCAGATGAACCGGCAGATGAGCGGAAAAAGTATCGGCGGGATGACCTGTTTGCATCTCATATCTCTCCGTAACGGCAAGGAAAAACCCGAATTCCGGCATCCGAAAAACACCCGAAAGAGCCGAAGTGATCAGTGCGGCGCAGGGCCGCGAGCACGCCGCCGATCAAACGACCATACACCCGTGCCCGGCGCCGCACAGGCGGGCCGGTTTGATGAAAATCAAACCCCGGCGGGAGTGGAATCCTACGATATCGAAAGGCGGTGCGACATCCGATACACCGTTGACCGCGCCGGCGAAGCACTGCGGCGCGCATTCAAGCTACTTAATACGGAGGTACACATCATGGCCAACAATCTCATTGCGCGCGATCCGTTCGGCGCGCTGACGCGCTTTGACCCGTTCACCGACATCGACGAAATTTTCCGCGACTTCCTGACCATACCGACAGCGGCCGGCTTGCGCGGGCGCGAAGCGACGCAGCGCATGCGGGTCGACATTTCCGAAACCGACCAGGCGTACACGGTGGTGGCGGAAATACCGGGCGTGAGCAAAGAGGACATCAAGGTGTCGGTCGAAGGCAACCGGGTTTCCATCAACGCCGAGGTGAAGGAAGAAAAACGGGCCGAGGACGCCGGCCGGCTGGTGCGCAGCGAGCGCTTTTTCGGCCAGCAGCACCGCAGCTTCACGCTGCCGCTGGAAGTCGATGACGCGGCGGCCGAAGCCAAGTATCATGACGGCATTTTGGAATTGATCTTGCCGAAAAAGGCTGGCGGCGGCGGCACGCAATTGTCGATTCAGTGATTGGGCAAGGCAAACCGGATTGGACGGCGCCACGCGCCCATGGCAGTTGTTTCGAATAATCAAGCACTTCGCATAATTTATATTATGTAAAATCAATGGCGGACCCATTCAACTATGGGTTCGCCTTTCTGGCGCGCTTCAGATCTTCGTCATCCGCACCACGACTTTTCCCTTGGCGCGGCCCATTTCGAGATACGCGAGCGCTTCCTTCGCCAGAGCGAACGGAAAAACCTGATCGATTACGGGACGGATGTGAGACGCGTCGAGAAGCTCGCCGATCTTGGCCAGTTGATGACCATCCGCCCGCACGAACAGGAACGCGTAGCTGGCCTCGTGTTTTTTCGCGAGGCGCAGGATCTTCCGGCTCAACAAGCCGAACACGAACGTCATGAGAAAATTCATTCCCCGCGTGCGCGCGAAGGCGGCATCCGGCGGGCCGATGAGCGAGATGACGCTGCTTGCGGGCTTCACGATCCGCAGCGACTTCTCCAGCGCGTCTCCCCTGATGGTGCCCAACACGACATCATAGCCGCGCAATTCCTCTTCGAATTTCTGCCTCTTGTAATCCACTACCTCATCGGCGCCGAGGCTGCGCACCAGATCGACATTAGACGTGCTCGTCGTGGTTGCGACCTTTGCGCCGAGGTGTTTTGCCAGCTGGATCGCGAACGTGCCGACGCCTCCCGCACCGGCCGGTATAAACACCTTCTGTCCAGGCTTTAGCTGCGCGCGTTCATGCAGCGCTTGCCATGACGTCAGTCCGACCATCGGGATCGAGGCGGCTTGCACAAAGTCCAGATTGACCGGTTTCAGCGCTGCGGCATGCTCGGGCACGGCGGCAAATTCAGCCAGGCTGCCGACGCCCAGATCAAAGACGCTGGCGAAGACGGCGTCGCCCACCTTAAAACGCGTCACTCGACTCCCAACCTCCGCCACCACACCGGACAGGTCGCTCCCGAGCGTGGCCGGCAACTGAAACTTGAGAATCGGCTTAAAGGATCCTTTCGGAATCATGTTGTCGATCGGATTCAGGCCGGCGGCGTAAACCTGGACAAGAATTTCATCCGGCTTGACCGTGGGCCTGGGAATGTCGGCGAATACGACCGCATCGGCTCCACCATAGCGCTTCAAAATAAGTGCTTTCATTAACTACCTTCCATTTTATGTTTCGTCTGTTTCGGCCGGCAATGCAATCGACTGCCTTTATCCCAGGCCCTACCGCCCTTCCGACTTGGGCTATGCCAGCCGCAGATCCTTGCGCATGCCGGCGTCCATCACGCCCGCCGGCGCGAAGGTGCGCAGCAAACGCAGGCGGGCTGCCAGTCCACCGGCGGTATAGCGCAGTTTCGGCCGCTGCGCCTGTGCCGCTTTCAGCACCGTCCCGGCGACCACATCGGGCCCTTCGGCGCCCGCCATCACTTTCTGGATGTGAGCGCTCATGGCGGCGCGCGCCTCGCGGTATGCGTCGAGCGTGGCGTCCGGTTCCAGCAGATTGGCGTCAAACGGTGTTTTGGTGTAGGCCGGCTCGATGACCACCGACCGGATGCCCCAGTTGCGCAACTCGTGGTCCAATGATTCCGAATAGCCTTCAATGGCATGTTTGGTGGCGGCATACAGCGCCCCATATGGCATCGGCAGAAAGCCGAGCACCGAGCCGATGTTGATGACGCGGCCGCTGCTTTGGGCCCGCATGTGGGGCAGCACCGCCCGCGTCATCCTTAGCACGCCGAAGAAGTTGGTGTCGAAGATGGTCTGTGCTTGTTCGACGGAACTTTCTTCTGCGCCAGCCGGGGCGACCCCGAAGCCCGCGTTATTCACCAGCACGTCGATGCGCCCTTCCAACCCCATCACGGTCTCGACAACCGCCTGGACGGAAGCGTCACTGGTTACGTCCAGCGGCAACATCTCGTAGGCGCGCCGGCCGGCCGGCGCGCCGCGGCGGCTGGTGCCGTAAACTTTAAAGCCGGCTGTTGTCAGACGATTTGCCGTGGCTTCGCCGATGCCGGACGAGGCGCCGGTGACCAGCGCGATCTTGCTCTTCATGGTGTTTCCTTTCAATTGGGCGGATACGTTTTAGCGGCTGTCAGAATAAAATATTACGATCATCATATTAATAATTAAAAAAAAGCCGGCGTCGCGCCGACCTCAAGCGCCATGCGGAGTAAATTGCTTCAGCGCCGCTGCGCACAGCGCTTCGGACAGCTTGGGGTCATCGACGGCGCGCGCCACCATCGCCGTGCCGACCAGGGCGCAGACCAGGGCCATCGCCTCCTCGTGCGCCTGCGGCTGCCCCCAATCGGGCAACTGGCGGGCGAACAGATCGATCATTTCCTTGATGTGGATGGTCGCCGCGCGCCGCACTTCCGGCGCCTGGCGCGGCATTTCCGAACCCAAGGCCGCGACCGGGCAGCCCGTCTCGATGGCGCCGATGTGCTCCTGCGACAAATATGCCTTCATCATTGCCTGTAGCGCCAGTCCGGGCGGCGCGTTGGCCGCCACGCGCGCGGCCAACGCGACCGATTCGGCGCCGGCGCGGTCCCCGGCCTCGGCCAGCAAATCGTCGCGCGACTCGAAGTGGGCGTAGAAGCCGCCGTGGGTCAGGCCGGCCTCCTTCATGATGTCGGCCACGCCGGTGCCGCCGTAGCCGCTGCGCCGGATGGCGCGCGCGGCCACCTCGACGATGCGCTCATGCGTGGCTTCCTTGCGGCTGAGGGGGGCGCCGCTTTTGTTGGTTTTCTTTTGCATGACGACCATCATATACCTGTTTTGCTTTTGGTGCAGCCGTGATCGAATTCCACGTGCGCTCCAGTTCGTCTTGCGCGCCGTGCTGGTCGATACGCCGATGCACACCGTCCGCAAGCAGCGCATTAAGCTCCAGGGGCGCACGGAAGCGCGCCCGATCCCGTGCGCCAATAATTCGACCATCCGCGGCGGTGCGGCCGGGTCGTGAACTCAGCGGCCCCGATACAAGGGATTTTTGGCGACGTAGACGGTGATTCCCTCGGCGCCCGGAATGACATTCGACAAGGGGAAGGAGCCGGTGCCGAGCGTATCGAACGTCCACGTCACGCTCTTGCCGCCGAAATTGAGCTGGACCGTTTCGAGTTGGGTGACGTTCAGGTATTTCGCCCGGTTGTCCAGATTGACGACCCGCTCAGGTTTGCCGGATGTCGCGTAGCCGTATCGGGCCAGCTCGCTTTCAGTAGCTTGCGCATAACTCATCGTCGCGCCTGCGACGCTCAGGCCGGCAATCAGGACCAGTTGGGCGGTATTGATTTTCATATGAATCCTCCATTGGGCGGGTATACCTGTCCTCGAACCCCTACCATCATTGACGCCGCCCGCCGCGCGAAGTTCATCGCGGCGTCTTTAAGGGGAAAATTATGAAAGACTTGGCGCGCTATCATCCTCACCGCCACGAGCGCGGCGCCTTCATCGACGCCGAATCGCCGCGCCCGGCCTGGTCAGCGAGGCCAACGGCGGCACCCTGCTCCTGGACGAAATCGACGCGTTGAACCCCAAGGCGCGGGCCGCCATGCTGCGCTGGCAGTCGAAGCAATCCATGACTACTGTATCGATTGGGATGGCGAACCTCAAGGCACGGTCCGAGCGCGGCGTCGGACGGTCCAGGATGCCGCTTTATGGCGCGGTCGCCATTTGCTTGCACTCGCGTAGCATGGTTTCGAAGTCGTCCGCCGGGACCGGTCGGCTGAAATAAAATCCCTGCAGTTCGTCGCAGCTGTGCTTGCGCAGGAAGCGCAACTGGCCCTCCATTTCGACCCCTTCGGCCACCACCCGCAGGCCCAGGCTGTGCGCCATCGCGATGATGGCCGTGGCGATGGCCGCGTCTTCGGGATTGTCGGTGATGTCGGTGATGAAGGCGCGGTCGATCTTGACGAAGTCGAAGGGAAACCGCTTCAGGTACGCCAGCGACGAATAGCCGGTGCCGAAATCGTCGAGCGACAGTTGCACGCCCATATTTTTCAACTCTTGCAGGTGGCAGATCGCCTGCTCCGGCTCGTCCATGACGACCGATTCGGTCAGTTCGAATTCGATGTGGTGGGGCGCGAGGCCGTGGCGCGTCATGGCGTCGCGTATGGTTTGCTGCATTTTGCCTTTTTTGAGCTGGACGGCGGACAGGTTGATCGCCACCGGCACGATGCGCACCTGGTCGGCGCGCCACAGCGCCTGCTGGGCGCACACGGCGTCGATCACCCAGTCGCCGATCGGCGAGATCAGGCCGGTCTCCTCGGCCAGCGAGATGAATTCGTCCGGCGCGATCAGGCCGCGCTGCGGGTGGTTCCAGCGGATCAGCGCTTCGGCGCTGACGATCCGGCCGCTCGGCAGGTCGACCCGCGGCTGGTAGTGCATCTCGAATTCGTGCGCCTCGAGCGCGATGCGCAGCGAGCTCTCCATCGCCATCCGGGCCGCCATCGCCACATTCATTTTCGGCGCGTAGAACAAATAGCGCCCGCCGCCGGACTTGGCCTTTTTCAGGGCCACCTCGGCGTGCTTGAACAGGGTTTCGGCGTCGCGCCCGTCGGCCGGATACAGGGCGATGCCGGCCCGCACCGACAGCCGCACCTCCTGCTGTCCGACCATGAACGGCTGGCTCAGCGGCTGCAGGATGTGTTGTTCGAGCAGCGCGGCGGCGTCGGCGCCGTGCTGCAGGGCGCCGACGGCGACGGCGAAGGTGTCGCCGCCGATGCGCGCCACG
>JACMLV010000602.1 GCA_014379395.1 Burkholderiaceae bacterium | reverse complement strand
CTTGCCGCGCGCCGCCCGCGCAGGCGAGCAGCAGGGCGCCGCTGCAAGCGAGGCTGAGGTATGTGACGGATCAGCGCATCATGTTGCTCCCTGGCCGAGGCAGCCGTTGAGGTTGGGGCTAACGTCCGATCGCCGGCGGCAGCACGATGCGGGAAATGTCGATCACCACCGGCCCGAGCAGAACCAGTAGCAGCGTCGGAAAGACGCAGAAGATCAAAGGAAACAGCAACTTGAGCGCGATCTTGGCGGCCGCCTCCTCGGCACGCAGGCGCCGCTTGCCGCGCAGGTTCTCGGAATGCACGCGCAGCGAATCGCCCATGCTGGTGCCAAAGCGCTCGGACTGGATCAACATCGCCACCAGCGTGTCGACGTCTTCCACGCCGCTGCGCAAGGCGAGGTTGCGCAAGGCTTTTTCCTTGCTGAAGCCGGCGCGCATCTCCATCAATACCAGTTGGAGTTCCTCGGCCAGGGTCGGGCTTTTGATGTGGATCTCGCCGGCCACCTTGACCAGCCCGCGCTCCAGGCTCAAGCCGGCCTCGACGCACACGGTGAGCAGATCGAGCGCATCCGGAATGTTTTCGAAAATCTCGCGCTGGCGGCGCGCCGCCACGCGCGCCATGATCAGGTTCGGCAGGTAATAGCCGAGCGTGGCGAAGGCGAACATCAGCAGCAGGTAGCTGTCGCGCAGCAGCGGCCCGAGCCGGTTCGCGGTGGCCAGCGCGAACAAGCCCGGCAATATCATGGTCAGTGCCGACTTGGCGGCGAAATACAGCGCCGGCGCGGCCGGATTGCGCCAGCCGGCGTTCATGAAGCGGGTGCGCAAGGGCGAACGCTCCCATCCGTCCTCGGGCAGCGACAGCCGGATCAGCGGCTGGGCCACCTTGGCGGCCCGTTCGACCCAGCCGCCGCCGGCGCCGATCTCGGCTTTCTCCGGCGCGATAAAGGACGACAGGCGCTGCTGCAGCGCGCCCTGCGAAAAAATCAGCAGCGCCGCCAAGGCGATGCCGGACACCGCCACAAACACGATCACAAGAAAAAGAAATTGCTGTCCACTCATGCCGATCTCCGGTTCGGGGACGCCGCGCCAGGCCCGGCCCCAGTCTGCCGCCTCATACGCGGATCTTGATCACGCTGCGCATCCACAGCACGCCCACCGCGATCATGGCGCCGGCATACCAGAGCAGGCGGACGCCGGTCGGATCGGTCCACAGCTTGCTGATGTAGGCCGGATTGGCGACGAGCATGGTGCCGACCACCCCGACCGGCAGCAGGCCCAGCACCCAGGCCGACATCCGGCCCTCGGCCGACATGACGCGCACCTGGGCCAGCAGATTGAGGCGGGCGCGGATGATGCGGCTGATGCTGTTGAGCACTTCGGCCAGGTTGCCGCCCGATTCGCGCTGGATCAGGACCGCGATCACCAGGTAGCGCAGGTCGGTCAGCGGAATGCGCGCCGCCAGATTCTGCAGGGCCTCGTTCATCGGCACGCCATAGTTGATCTCTTCGTAGGCGATGCGGAACTCGCCGCTGATCGGCTCGGGCTGTTCGGCGCCGATCATGTTGAGCACGTTGGCGAACGAGTGCCCGGCGCGCAGCGCGCGGGCGAGGAAATCGGCGGCCTCCGGCAATTGTTGTTCGATCTGGCGCAGGCGCGCGGCGCGCGCGCGCAACAGCAGCAAATAGGGCAGCGCCAGCGCCGATGCCATGAACGCGGGCGCGGCGGCGGCCGGCACCTGCCAGCGCTGCAGCAGCAACCACGCCACCGCCGGCTTCTCGGTGCGCGACGCCCAGCTGGTCGAGGCCAATGGCCAGCCGTTCGTGATGCGCGGGATCAATGTGCCGCATGCCTGGCTGAAGACGCGCACCGAGCGGTCGCTGACCGACATCGCCGCCACCGGGGCCAATACGGTGCGGATCGTGCTCAGCAACGGAGAGCGCTGGGGCCG
>JACMLV010000601.1 GCA_014379395.1 Burkholderiaceae bacterium | reverse complement strand
TCGATGCGCCACCCGACGTTCTTGGCCCAGGCCTGGCCGCGGTTGCTCCACCACGTGTACTGCTCCTCGCGCGGGTCGATGCCGCGGTGGACGTCGACGAAGCCGACCTCCTCGAACACGCGCGTCATCCATTCGCGCTCCTCCGGCAGGAAGCCGGAATTCTTGCGGTTGCCCTTCCAGTTCTTCAGGTCGATTTCCTTGTGCGCGATGTTCCAGTCGCCGCAGATGACGACCTCGCGCCCCTCGGCCCTCAAGGCCAGCAAATGCGGCAGGAACAGGTCCATGAAGCGGAACTTGGCCTCCTGGCGCTCGGGCGAGGACGAGCCGGACGGGCAGTACACGGAAATGACGGTCAGGTTGCCGAAGTCGCAGCGCACATAGCGCCCCTCGGCGTCGAACTCCGGGCTGCCGAAGCCGATGTGCACGGCGTCCGGCGCGACCTTGCTATAGACCCCGGTGCCCGAATAGCCCTTCTTCTCGGCGTAATGGAAATGGCCGTGGTAGTTGCCGGGGTTGAGGAATTCGGGCGTCATGTCGGGCAGTTGCGCCTTCAACTCCTGGACGCAGACGAAGTCGGCCGACTGCGCCGCCATCCAGTTGAAAAAACCTTTTTTGGACGCGGAGCGGATCCCGTTCAAGTTGGCGGAAATAATTTTTGGCATAGGGGAAAAAGAAATTCAGGGCAGGGCGGACGCGGCGCGGCGATTGTCGCGTCGGGGCGGGCGGATTAAAATACGGGCACTTTTAAAATTTGGGGCCATCGTGAACAATTTACGGCAAGAGTTTATCGCGTTTTCAGTCTCGACGGGCGTGTTGCGCTTCGGCGAATTCACGACCAAGGCGGGGCGCCAGTCGCCGTACTTCTTCAACGCCGGCCTGTTCCACGACGGCGCCACACTGGCGCAGCTGGCGCAGTTCTACGCCCAGACCCTGCTCGATTCCGGGGTCGAGTTCGACATGCTGTTCGGCCCGGCGTACAAGGGCATCACGCTGGCCTCGGCCACCGCCGTCGCGCTGGCCGGCAAGGGCCGCAACACCTCGTTCGCCTTCAACCGCAAGGAAGCCAAGGACCACGGCGAGGGCGGCACCATCGTCGGCGCCAAGCTGCACGGCAAAGTGGTGATCATCGACGACGTGATCTCGGCCGGCACCTCGGTGCGCGAATCGGTCGACATGATCCGCGCCGCCGGTGCCGAGCCGTGCGCGGTCCTGATCGCGCTCGACCGGATGGAGCGCTCGGGCAAGGACGGCGAGCTGTCGCCCAGCTCGGCGGTGCAGGAAGTGAGCAAGCAGTACGGCATTCCGGTGATCTCGATCGGCAATCTGGACGACCTGTTCAGTTACCTGTCGGGCGCCGGCGCCGATCCCGAGCTGTTGAAGTACAAGGATGCGGTGGCCGCCTATCGCGGCCGCTACGGCATCGCGTAAAGAAAGGCTGGAAGCAGCTGGCGCTCTGGCGCCGCTTTGTTAGCGGGCACTACGGCGTCGTAGGTTCCTTGGCCTTCTTCGGCCGCCCACCAAGCTTGCCGTTCTGACGCGATGCGGCCGCCTTCGCATCGCTGGAGGCTTGGCCTCCGAGCTTTCCGATCTGGGCGGCCTGCCATCGTTTCGATCCTAAAAAGCCATCCAACAACGCCGGGATGTCGATGTCGGCATCGATTTTTGGAAAATGGACGCCAAGGCCGGAAGGGCTGATTTCGGCATCGGCTAAATCAGCCGGACGCGCGTTCTCCAGTCCTTGCGCATCGCGAGGCGCAAATGCCAGTTCCAAACCCGAGGCCAGCGAAATGACGACGCGTGCGATGCGCCGGTCGTAGCGCACTGCCACAACAGCAGGAAACGCAGCCTTTTTGGCGGCGGCACGACGATTTGCTGCTTCTAAAATGGTGTCAGTGATTTCCATGAATCCGCCTCCATTGCGCGCCCAGCGTGGCCAAGTTTGCAGCAAGCTCGTTGGCAATCTTTGTGAGCTCCTTCTGAGAAAAGCCGTAGTTCTCTCGCAACTCCGGCAACCCGCCCGCACCGTCCAAGTTGAACACGGCTTCACATCCGTTTCCTTGGACATGAACGTGAGCCGGTCGATGATCGTTCGGATAGATGACGACGCGCAGTCCGAAGATGGTGAGTACAGTTGGCATTATATGAAAAAACCTAAGCTTGTTGGGCTGTTTCGAACGCCAAAGGGCGCCAGTCACCATCTTGCTCGAATATGTTTTGCACCGTTTGCTTCAGTCGTCGTCGGCTCGACGGCGCGGCATCCGAGGGCTGACGTACAATGCCAGCCCTCTACACGCAATCTCATCAAACCCACAAATGTCGAATCATCCAAATCAAACCGATCCTGCCAGCAGGGCGGCGGCCGACAGCCGCCACACCCTGTTTGAGGACGTCCAGGCGCTGCTCACCGGCACGCTGGTGGTCGCCCTCGGCATCGCGATGTACAAAAAAGCCGGGCTCGTCACCGGCGGCGTCACCGGGATCGCCTTCCTGTCCCACTACGCCAGCGGCATCAATTTCAGTCTGTTGCTGGTCGGCCTGAACCTGCCGTTCTATGCCTTCGCGCTCAAGCGCATGGGCCTCGTCTTCACCCTCAAAAGCCTGATCGCGGTCACGCTGGTGGCGCTGTTCACCGAGTTGTCGCCGTCGCTGATCCGCTTCGAATGGCTCCATCCGATGGTCGCCGGCGTCGTCGGCGGCTTGCTGGTCGGGGTCGGCATGCTGATCCTGTTCCGCCACAAGTCCAGCCTGGGCGGCTTCGGCGTGGTGTCGCTGTACTTGCAGGAGACGCGCGGCTGGCGCGCCGGCACCGTGCAGATGGTGTTGGATGGCGTCATCCTGCTCGGCTCGGTGTTCATCGTCTCGCCGATGCTGATCGGCGTGTCGCTCGTCAGCGCGGTGGTGCTCAACCTCACGCTCGCGACCAACCACCGGCAGGATCGCTACCTCGCCGTCTGACCCGGTCGAGAGATAAAAAAGGGACGCCGCGGCGTCCCTTTCTCGTTGTCGCGGCGCGAGCCCTAGGAGCCTGTCGGACTTAGGATCGTCGGCTGCAAAAATACCTGGACGGTTCATATTTCGCCGTTTTCTCGGCCAATAGCTCGCTATTGGCACTGCGAAACCGTCAAAATCTGGCCTCGCCCAGCTATTTTTTCGCTTCGACTCCCTAAGTCCGACAGCCTCCTAGCCGGCCAGCTTCTGCTTGAGCAGCTCGGTCAGCTGGGCCGGGTTGGCCTTGCCCTTGGAGGCCTTCATGGCCTGGCCGATCAGCGCGTTGATCGCCGCTTCCTTGCCGGCGCGGTATTGCTCGACCGATTTCTGGTTCGCCGCCAGCACCTCGTCGACGATCGCCGCCAGGGCGCCGCTGTCGGAGATCTGCTTCAGCCCCTTCGACTCGATGATGGCGTCGGCCAGGTTCTCGTCGCCCGACTTGGCTTCCCACATGCCGGCGAACACTTCCTTGGCCAGCTTGTTGGAGATGGTGCCGTCGGCGATGCGTTGGATCAGCAGCGCCAGTTGCGCGCCAGAGACCGGGGCGTCGGCGATGTCGACGTTCTCGCGGTTCAGGGTCGAGGCGACGTCGCCCATGAGCCAGTTGGCCGCCGTCTTGGCCTGTTCCTTGCCGGTCTTGGCGACCACGGCTTCGAAGTAGGCCGCCATCGCCTGCGATTGCGTCAGGATCAGGCCGTCGTAGTCGGACAGGCCGTATTCGGTCGCGAAGCGCGCGCGCATCGCGTCCGGCAGCTCGGGCATGGCGGCGCGCACGCGCTCGATCCAGTCGGCGCCGATCACTAAAGGCGGCAGGTCCGGGTCCGGGAAGTAGCGGTAGTCCTGCGCGTCTTCCTTGCTGCGCATCGAGCGCGTTTCCTTCTTGTCCGGGTCGTACAGGCGGGTCGCCTGCACCACCTTGCCGCCGTCTTCGATCAGCTCGATCTGGCGCCGCACCTCGTAGTGCACGGCCTCTTCGATGAAGCGGAACGAGTTCAGGTTCTTGATTTCGCAGCGGGTGCCGAATTCCTTCTGCCCGCTTGGTCGCACCGAGACGTTGACGTCGCAGCGGAACGAGCCTTCCTGCATGTTGCCGTCGCATACGCCCAGCCACATCACCAGCGAGTGCAGCGCCTTGGCGTAGGCGACCGCCTCGGCGGCGCTGCGCATCTCCGGCTCGCTGACGATTTCCAAGAGCGGCGTGCCGGCGCGGTTCAGGTCGATGCCGGTCATGCCGTGGTAGTCCTCGTGCAGCGACTTGCCGGCGTCCTCTTCCAGATGGGCGCGCGTCAGGTTGACGGTCTTGGTGACGAACTGGCCGTCCTTCTCGTAGCCGAAGGTCAGGCTGCCGCCTTGCACCACCGGGTCTTCGAACTGGCTGATCTGGTAGCCCTTGGGCGAATCCGGATAAAAGTAGTTCTTGCGCGCGAAGACCGAGCGCGGCGCGACGGTGGCGCCGACCGCCAGGCCGAAGCGGATCGCGCGTTCGACGGCGGTTTTATTCATGACCGGCAGCACGCCCGGCAGGGCCAGGTCGACCGGACTCGTTTGGGTGTTCGGCGCGGCGCCGAAGCGGGTCGGCGCGCCGCTGAAAATCTTGGATTGGGTCGTGAGCTGGACGTGGTTCTCAAGACCGATGACGACTTCCCATTGCATAAGTGTTCTCGCTGATGTGTTGGTGGCCCCGCCGCGGGCGGCGGGGCGGAATCGGTTGGACGCCGTTAGACGCCGTTTGGCGCGCGCAGGTGCCAGTCGGTCGCCAGCTGGAACTGGTGGGCGACGCCCAGCAGTTTCGCCTCGGCGAAGTAGTTGCCGATGATTTGCAGGCCGACCGGGCGGTTCGCGTTCCTCTCGCCCTGGCCGAAGCCGCACGGGATCGACATGCCGGGCAGGCCGGCCAGGCTGGTCGACAGGGTGAAGATGTCGGCCAGGTAGGCAGCCACCGGATCGTCGGTCTTCTCGCCCAGGTCCCAGGCCACGGTCGGCGCGACCGGCCCCATGATGACGTCGCACACGGCGTTCGGGCCGTTCAGCACCGCCTCGAAGTCCTGCGCGATCAGGCGCCGGATCTTCTGCGCCTTCAGGTAGTAGGCGTCGTAGTAGCCGTGGCACAGCACGTAGGTGCCGACCATGATGCGGCGCTGCACCTCGGGGCCGAAGCCCTGGGCGCGGGTCTTCTTGTACATGTCCTGCAGGTCGGTGTACTCGGCGGCGCGGTGGCCGTAGCGCACGCCGTCGAAGCGCGACAGGTTCGACGAGGCCTCGGCCGGCGCGATCATGTAGTAGGCCGGGATCGACAGCGCGGTGTTGGGCAGCGAGATGTCGACCAGGGTCGCGCCCAGCTCGACGTATTTGGCGAGCGCGGCGCGCACCGCCTGTTCGACATCAAACGCCAAGCCCTCGCCGAAGTATTCGCGCGGCACGCCGATGCGCAGGCCGTTCAAGGGCGCGTTCAGCTCGCGCGAGAAATCCTCGTCGACGCCGCCCTGCTCGGGCGCCAGGCTGGTCGAGTCGCGCGGGTCGAAGCCGGCCATCGCCGTGAGCAGCAGCGCGCAGTCCTCGGCGCTGCGCGCCATCGGGCCGCCCTGGTCGAGCGAGGAGGCGAAGGCGATCATGCCGAAGCGCGACACGCGGCCGTAGGTCGGCTTGATGCCGGTGATGCCGCAAAACGCGGCCGGCTGGCGGATCGAACCGCCCGTGTCGGTGCCAGTCGCACCCAGACAGAGATTGGCCGCGACCGCAGAAGCCGAGCCACCCGAGGAACCGCCC
>JACMLV010000600.1 GCA_014379395.1 Burkholderiaceae bacterium | reverse complement strand
GCGCCGGCCCGCCGCGCCTTCTCGAACGCCGCTTCGAGCGCCGCCCCCAGCTCCTCGCTGCGCCACGGCTTGCGCAGGAATTTGAAGACCGTGCGCGCGTTGATCGCGCTGAGCAACATATCCTGGTCGGCGTGGCCGCTCAGCATCACGCCGACGATGGCCGGATGGATTTTGCGCACCCGTTCCAAAAATTCCAGCCCGCTCATGCCGGGCATGCGCTGGTCGCTCAGGATCACGTCGACCCGGTGCATGGCCAGCAGTTCGAAGGCGTCCTTGACATTGTCGGCTTGTAAAATCCGGTACGGCCGTCCCGCCAGTTCGCGCGCCAGCGCCGCCAGCACCAGCGCCTCGTCATCGAGCAGCAGCAAGGTCGGCGGCCCGCGCGGGTGGTCGGCCGGGGGCGCTTCGAGCCGGCGTGCGCAGCGCAGCAAGTCGGCGAACTGGGCTGCCGGCAGGGCGGGGCTGAACAGGTGGCCCTGCAACTGGTCGCAGCCGAGCGCCCGCAAAATGGCCAGCTGGCCGGCCCGCTCGACGCCCTCGGCGATCACCTTCAGGTGCAGGCTGTGGCCCATCTTGATGACGGCGTTGGAAATGGCGTTGTCCTGCGGATTGTCGGCGATGTCCTGGATGAAGGAGCGGTCCAGTTTCAATTTGTCGACCGGGAATTTCTTCAGATAGGTCAGGTTCGAATAGCCGGTGCCGAAATCGTCGATCGCCACGCCGACCCCGATGCGCTTGAGGCGCGCCATGATTTCCATGCTCCGTTCCGGGTCGCGCATCGAGGCGCTCTCGGTGAGCTCGACCTCCAGCAGGGCCGGCGCCAGTCCGGTCTCGCGCAGCACTTGTTCGAGCAGGGCGGGAATGTCTTGCCGGTCGAATTGCCGGGCCGCCAGGTTGACCGCCACCGGCAGCGCCGGCAGGCCGGCCGCGATCCAGGCCTGGTTCTGGCGGCAGGCCTGGGTGACGACCCAGCGCCCGATATGCAAAATCAGGTCGCTCTCCTCGGCCACGCCGATGAAGCGCGCCGGCATGACCAGGCCGTGCCGCGGGTGGTGCCAGCGGATCAGCGCCTCGCTGCCGACCACGGCGCCGCTGCGCAAATCGACCTGGGGCTGGTAGTACAGCTCGAACTGGCCGTGCTCGAGCGCGCGCCGCAAGTCGGCCTCGAGCTGCAACCGGTCGTTGAGGCGGGCGTTCATTTCGCGCATGAAGAACTGAAAACTGTTGCGCCCGATTTCCTTGGCCCGGTACATGGCGGTGTCGGCGTGCTTGATCAGGGTCTCGGCGTCGCCGCCGTCCTGCGGGTAGACGCTGACGCCGATGCTGCAGGTGACCGCGTGCGGCTCGCCCATCAGCGTCACCGGCTGCGCGATGCGCTCGATGATGCGCTGCATGATCGGCAGCGCGCCGTCGACGCATTCATCCTGCAGCACGACGACGAATTCGTCGCCGCCGAGCCGCGCGACGGTGTCGAACTCGCGCACGCAGGCTTGCAGGCGGGTGGCGATTTCGCGCAGCAGCGTGTCGCCGGCCTCGTGGCCCAGGCTGTCGTTGATGTCCTTGAAGTGGTCCAGGTCGATGAAGGCGACGAAGGCGTGCGTCTGCTGGCGGCTGGCGCCGGCCATCGCCTGCTCGATGCGGTCGAGCAGCAGCACGCGGTTCGGCAAGCCGGTCAGCAGGTCGTGGTTGGCGCGCTGTTGCAACTGCTCTTCCAGTTGCTTGGCCTTGCTGATGTCGTTCAGCACGCCGACGCAATGGGTCGGCGCCGCGCCCGCCTCGCGCACCGGCGCGATGTACCATTCGCTCCAGAACGCGCTGCCGTCCTTGCGGTAGCTGCGCAGCACCGCGTGCGCCTCGCCGGCCCCGCGCAGCGCCTCGCGGATCGGGCCGGCGCCCTCCTGGTCCGGCTCGGGGCCTTGCAGGAAGCGGCTGTTGGTGCCGATGACTTCGGCCGCCGTGTAGCCGGTCATCTTTTCAAAGGCCGGATTGACGTAGACGATCGGATTGTCGGCGCCGCCGCAGTCGGTCAGAAAGATCGCATTGATGGACGAGGCGATCGCGCTGTTCATCAGGCGCAGCGTCTGCTCGGTCGCCTTGTGCTGCGCGACCTCCTGCTGTAGGCGCAGATTGCTGGCCGCGAGTTGATTGCGGGCGCCGCGCAAGCCCAGCTGGGCGTCGACGCGCGCCCGCACCTCTTCGATTTGGAACGGCTTGGTCACATAATCGACCGCGCCGGCCTCGAAGCCGGCCAGCTTGTCGCCGGTGTCGGTCAGCGCGGTCATGAAAATCACCGGGATGTCCTTGACGGCGTCGAGCGCCTTGAGGCGGCGGCAGGTTTCAAAGCCGTCCATGCCGGGCATCAGCACATCGAGCAAAATCAAATCCGGTTCGCAATACTGGGCGCGCTGCAAGCCCTCGGCGCCGTCTTGCGCCACCACCACCTCGAAGCCGCAATCCTCCAGGTATTCGACCAGTATCCCGACATTGGCCGGGGTGTCGTCGACAATCAGGATGGTTTGCTTGGGGACGGCGGGGGGGTGCATGAGCAGCTCGATTCTATGATGCGTTCATCCCTATCGGACCGGGTTGGCTGATTCTACGCGTGTTTCCTGGTCGCACCAGTGGCCGTTGCGCGTCCGGCCGCCGCTCAGGCCCGCAACGCGAGTTGGCGCTTGCCGCCGGGCGCGCCCGGCGCGCCGCCGGACACCAGCTTGAAGGTGTTGACCAGGTGCTCCAGCTGCACCGCCTGGCCCTGCATGCTCTCGGCGGCGGCGGCGGCCTGTTCGACCAGGGCCGCGTTTTGCTGGGTGATGGCGTCCATTTCCGTGATCGCCTTGTTGACTTGCTCGATCCCCGCGCTCTGCTCCTGGCTGGCGTGGGTGATTTCGTTCATGTAGCCGGCCACCCGTTTCACCGACGAGACGATCTCGACCATCGTCTTGCCGGCGTCGTCGACCACCTTGCTGCCGGTTTCGATCTTCTCGACCGAGTCGTTGATCAGGGTTTTGATCTCCTTGGCCGCGCTGGCCGAGCGTTGCGCCAGGTTGCGCACCTCGGTGGCGACGACGGCGAAGCCGCGCCCTTGTTCGCCGGCCCGGGCCGCCTCGACGGCGGCGTTCAGCGCCAGGATGTTGGTCTGGAACGCGATGCCGTCGATCACGCCGATGATCTCGACGATCTTGCTGGAACTTTGGCGGATCGAATCCATCGTCGCGACCACCTGCTCGACCGCCGCGCCGCCCTTGACGGCGATGGCCGAGGTCGAGGCCACCAGCCGGTTCGCCTCGCCGGCGTTGTCGGCGTTCTGCTTGACGGTGCTGGTCAGCTGCTCCATCGACGAGGCCGTCTCTTCGAGCGAACTGGCTTGCGATTCGGTGCGCCCGGACAGGTCGCTGTTGCCGGTGGCGATCTCGGCCGCGCCGCTGCTCACTTGCTGGGTCGCCTCCTTGATCTGGCCGACCAGCAGCTTGATGTTGGTCTGGAGCACGCGCAGCGATTGAATCAGGCCGGCCACCTCGTCGTCGCCGCGCGCATCGATCTTGCCGCTCAAGTCGCCCGCGCTCATGCGCTCGACATCCCGGCGCACCTGATCGAGCGGCGAGACCGCGCTGCCGTAGAGCATCCAGCCCGACAAGCCGGCCGCCACCATGCCGAGCGCGCAGATCGCGATCGCCCAGCCCATATACTCCGCGCCGGCGCTCGCCGCCGCCAAGCCGGCGCCAAAGAGCGCGATCAGCGCGAGCGAGGAGGCAAACACCTTGGCCTTGATCGAAAGCTTGCGCGCCAGATTCAAGCCGCTGAACACCGAATGCTGCACGGCCGCGCCGGCGCGGATTTCCAACGACGAGCCGCCGGCCTTGATCTCCCGGTAGGCGCGCTCGGCGGCGGCCACCTGCTCGCGGCTCGGCTTGACCCGGATCGAGGTGTAGCCGACCACCTGGCCGTTTTCCATCATCGGCGCCGCGTTCGCCTCGACCCAGTAGAAATTGCCGTTCTTGCAGCGGTTCTTCACCATCCCGGTCCAGGCATTGCCGCTTTTCAGCGTGGCCCAGAAATCGGCGAAGGCTTCGGCCGGCATGTCGGGGTGGCGCACGATGTTTTGCGGCGCGCCCAGCAGTTCCTGTTCCGAGAAGCCGCTGATGTTGACGAAGTCACGGTTGACGTAGGTGATGTTGCCCTGTAAATCCGTCTTCGACACCACCGTCTCGGTGTCTCGCAAGATGTATTCGGTGGTGGTGACGGGTAGATTGTTTCGCATGATGGCTCCTCGAAGAGTGTTGTGGTCTTGCTGTTGTTTTTATCGCTTTGGGGGGCAGGCAAGGCGGCGCGCGCGACCCATCGCAGCGGCCCATCGGCGGGCCGAAAGCATGTAAAACAATCGCGGGGAGGAGGCGATCAGAAGCTGCGTGAGGCCCGACGGATGACGGTCGGGCGGACAGCGTGGAAAACTGATTGCCAGCTTACAGGAAATTTCAATTCGGGGCGCGCGGCGGCAATAATGGGCCGCCCCCCTGTGAAAAATGGGATCTTTGGCCCGGACTTTGGCGGGTAAGTTTGCGGGCAAGGTCAGGTGGCGGGGCAGCAAGTTCTCAGCCTTTTCGAGGCGATCGATGATGGGGGGCGGCGATGCTTCGACGCTTTCGCGGGCCGAACGCATCACAATTCTTGCTTAATTGCAATCAGACGGATTACGTTGCGTATAGGAAATTACATTCGGCACGGCAACAGGCGCCGGCAGGGTTGGAAGCCGAATATCGGCAAGGGGCGGGGAGCCGGAAGAGGAATTTCGCGCTGGGTGGGAGCTGGCGGCCGGGGCGCGGAATGCAAAAAGCCCACGAACGTGAATTCGTGGGCTTTTTTCTATTCGTGGTAGGCCGTGCGGGATTCGAACCTGCGACCAACGGATTAAAAGTCCGCTGCTCTACCAGCTGAGCTAACGACCCGAAAGAGGCATTATTATATACGCCCCAGAAATTTGCGCAAGAGCGAAATACTCGCCCGGGCCGTCAATTAATTCAGCGCCGCCGTCACCTTCAGCACTTCCTCGGCGTTGGTGACGCCTTCGACGATCTTCAGGGCGC
This sequence comes from Burkholderiaceae bacterium, assembly GCA_014379395.1. Taxonomy (GTDB): domain Bacteria; phylum Pseudomonadota; class Gammaproteobacteria; order Burkholderiales; family Burkholderiaceae_D; genus Janthinobacterium. The sequence continues at coordinate 535 of JACMLV010000600.1, read as the reverse complement.
CGGCCGCGCGCAATGGATTCATGCCGTCTTGCACGCTTTGCTGGCGCAGCGCCTGGATGTCGGTCTCCTCGCCGATCAGCTGGCCGAACGCGTTCGTCACCGTCAGCAGCTCGTAAAGCCCGGTGCGCCCGCGGTAGCCGGTCTGGCGGCATTCCGGGCAGCCGACCGGGCGGTACACGCGCTCCGGCTTGGGAATCTTCCACGGCCCGCCGATGCCGGCCCAGACGTCGTCGCCGAGCACGCCGTCGTCGCTCTTGCAATCGGGGCACAGGGTGCGCACCAGGCGCTGCGCCATGATGCCGATCAGGGTCGCGCCGAGCAGGTAGTGCGGCACGCCCAGCTCCAGCAGGCGCATCACGGCCGACGGCGCGTCGTTGGTGTGCAGCGTCGACAACACCAGGTGGCCGGTCAGCGCGGCCTGGATCGCCATCTCGGCGGTGGCCAGGTCGCGGATCTCGCCGACCATGATGATGTCCGGGTCTTGCCGCATCAGGGCCCGCACGCCGTCGGCGAACGACAGGTCGATGCCGGGCTG
>JACMLV010000599.1 GCA_014379395.1 Burkholderiaceae bacterium | reverse complement strand
GGCGACCGGGGGGGAGCGTTGCGGGCCGCCGCGCCAGGGGCGCGGCGGGGCCTTCAATCCATCGCCTGGATCAAGGCGACGATTTCGTCGCCGTAGGAGGCGAGTTTCTTCTCGCCGACGCCGGAGACGCCGCGCAGGTCTTCGAGCGAGGTCGGGCGGGCCTTGGCGATTTCGCGCAGCGTGGCGTCGACGAAGATGACGTAGGCCGGCACGTTGTGGGCGCGCGCCGTCTCGACCCGCCACCAGCGCAGCTTGTCGAAGATCGCCTGTTCGGCGCTGGACAGGTCGGTCTCGGCGTAGCCCTTGGACGTGGTGGTGGCGCGCTTGGCCTTGACCGGCTTCTGGTACTGGCGCAGCTGCACCTGCTGCCCGCCCTTGAGCACCGGGCGCGCCGCGTCGGTCAGCTTGAGCGAGCTGTATTGCTCGTGGTCGACCGAGACCAGTCCGAGCGCGATGGTCTGGCGCAGGATCGCCTTCCACTCGGCCTCGCTGCGCTCGGCGCCGATGCCGAACACCGACAGCGAGTCGTGGTGCCAGGTCTTGATGCGCTCGGACTCCATTCCGCGCAACACGTCGATCACGTGGCCGCCGGCGAAGCGCTGGTCGACCCGGTAGATCGCCGAGAGCAGTTTCTGCACCGGCACCGTGCCGTCGAAGGACACCGGCGGCACCAGGCAGGTGTCGCAGTTGCCGCACGGCGTGGCCGGCTCGCCGAAGTATTCGAGCAGGCGCATGCGGCGGCAGCTGAGCGTCTCGCACAGGCCGAGCATGGCGTCGAGCTTGACGCCGAGCACGCGCTTGAAGGTCTCGTCGGCCTCGGACTCGTCGATCATGCGCCGCTGCAGCACCACGTCCTGCAGGCCGTAGGCCATCCAGGCGTCGGCCGGCATGCCGTCGCGTCCGGCGCGCCCGGTCTCCTGGTAGTAGCCCTCGATGCTCTTCGGCAGATCCAGATGGGCCACGAAGCGCACGTCGGGCTTGTCGATGCCCATGCCGAAGGCGATGGTGGCGACCATCACGATGTTCTCTTCGCGCAGGAACTTGGCCTGGTTGGCGCTGCGCTTTTCGTATGGCATGCCGGCGTGGTAGGGCAGGGCGCGGATGCCGTTCTCGTTGAGGAACTCGGCCGTTTCCTCGACCTTCTTGCGCGACAGGCAGTAGACGATGCCGCAGTCGCCGCCGTGTTCGAGCGTGATGAAGTCGAGCAGCTGCTTGCGGCCGTTGGCCTTTTCGACGATCTGGTAGCGGATGTTGGGCCGGTCGAAGGACGACACGAACTGGCGCGCGTCGGCCAGTTGCAGGCGCAGCGCGATCTCGGCGCGGGTCTGGTGGTCGGCGGTGGCGGTGAGCGCGATGCGCGGCACGCTTGGAAACTGCTCGTGCAGCACCGACAGCTTGATGTACTCGGGGCGAAAGTCGTGCCCCCACTGCGAGACGCAGTGCGCCTCGTCGATGGCGAACAGGGCGATCCTCGAGGCCTGGAACAGGTCCAGGCAGCGCTGCGTCATCAGGCGCTCGGGCGCGACGTAGACCAGGTCGATCTCGCCGTTGCGCACCATGCGCTCGATCCGGCTGGCCTCCTCGTAGGTCTGGGTCGAGTTCAGGAAGGCGGCGCGCACGCCGACCTCGGCCAGCGCGTCGACCTGGTCCTGCATCAGCGCGATCAGCGGCGAGATGACGACGCCGACGCCGTCGCGCAACAGCGCCGGGATCTGGTAGCACAGCGATTTGCCGCCGCCGGTCGGCATCAACACCAGCGCGTCGCCGCCGGCGCCGACGTGCTCGACGATGTCGGCCTGCTGGCCGCGGAAGGCCGGATAGCCGAACACCGTCTGCAGCAGGTGCAGCGCGCGTTGGTTCAATTCATCGTGTTCTGGATGGCTCATCGCGTCAGTCGGCCCAGACGATCCAGTTGTAGTGCGCGCTGGCCAGGATCAGCAGGCCAAAGGCGATCCGGTACCAGGCGAAAAAGGTGAAGTCGTGCGAGCTGATGTAGCGCAGCAGCCAGCGCACGCACAGGAAGGCCGAGGCGAAGGCGGCCAGGGTGCCGACGCCGAACAGCGGCACGTCGGCCAGCGACAGCAGCGCGCGCTCCTTGTAGAGCGAATACACGGTCGCGCCGAGCAGGGTCGGGATGGCGAGGAAGAAGGAGAACTCGGTGGCGGCCTTGCGCGACAGGCCCAGCAGCATGGCGCCGATGATCGAGGCGCCCGAGCGGCTGGTGCCGGGGATCAGGGCGAAGGCCTGGGCGCAGCCGACCTTGAGCGCGTCCAGCGGGCTCATGGCGTCGACCGAGTCGATCCGCGCCGGGACCGGGTTGGCGCGCGCGCGGCGCTCGACCCACAGGATGACCAGGCCGCCGGCGATGAAGGCCAGCGCCACCGGCGTGGGCGCGAACAGCTTGGCCTTGATCGCCTTGCTGAATATGAGGCCGAGCACGGCCGCCGGCAGGAAGCCGATCACCACGTTGGCGGCGAAGCGGCGCGCCTTCGGGTCGCTGCCGAGCCCTTTGACCACGGAGGCGATCTTGTGCCGGTATTCCCAGCAGACGGCGAAGATGGCGCCGGCCTGGATCGCGATTTCGAACACCTTGATTTTTTCGCCGGTGAAGTCGAGCAGGCTGCCGGCCAGGATCAGGTGGCCGGTCGAGGAGATCGGCAGAAATTCGGTGAAGCCTTCCACCAGCCCCATGACGAGGGCTTTCAGGACGAGGACGAGATCCATAGGTTGATGCTGTTCCGTGCGTAAAAATGATGAGGGAGGAACACGAGGGGCCGGCCATGCCGGCGCGTGCGGGGTCGAAGCTTACCATGAGCGCGCCGCGCGCCGGCCATTCGGGCGCAAGAACCGGCCCGCCCCCGGGGCGCGCAAAACCCCGATATCGGCGCCATATTCGCGCCACACCCGGCGCCACACCCGGCGCCAGACCCGCGCCCGGCCCGGCGATTGCGCGCCCGGGCCGGGGGATTTGCGTTGATTTTCCGCAAGAGGGAATCAAAAAACTTTATCATGCCGGGATGGGGAAAATTCTTTCGGTGCAAGCGGGCGCCGCCGCCGCGCTGCTCGCGCTGGGCGGCGCGGCCATGCTCGGCTGGATCTTGCGCGAACCGGCGCTGATCCGGCTCGGCCCGACCTTTCCCGGCCTGGTGTTCAACGCCGGGCTCGCTTTTGCGATGCTCGGCGGCGCGCTGGCGCTGCCGCTGCTGCGCTGGCGCCACGCGCCGCCGAGCATCGCAAAAGCGAGCCCGGCGTTGAACACAACGCCGAGCATCGCAAAAGCGAGCCCGGCGTTGAACACCAGGCCGGGAAAGGTCGGGCCGAG